>DAICZM010000143.1:10109-10347 GCA_027311145.1 Ktedonobacterales bacterium | reverse complement strand
GTTCAGAAAGCGCACGCCGCGCACGCATTAACTGCATTAGCGTGCGAAGGCGTCGCTGCCATTGGGCGTGACCAGTTCGTTTCAGGCGGTTCCGCCCTATCCGCTATTTATCAGCAAGGGAGAGGGCAGTCATATTTGGGATTATGATGGCAACGAATATGTTGACTTTCACCTGGGGTTTGGGAGTTTGCTGGTAGGGCATTGCCATCCTTTGTTGGTCGAGGCCTTGCGCGAGCAG
>DAICZM010000143.1:0-10099 GCA_027311145.1 Ktedonobacterales bacterium | reverse complement strand
AAGAGATGGTTCGTCGTTTTGCACCAATTCAGCAGGTACGCTTCTCAAACTCTGGGACGGAAGCGACGATGGATGCCTTACGTCTGGCGCGCGCGCATACAAAACGTGACAAGATTGTGAAAATTGAAGGCGCCTATCACGGGCATCACGATGTTGTGATGATGAGTACGAAGCCAGCGAAGGAGGCAGCGGGTGCGGAGGACAGCCCAAATACAGTGCCAGCTTCACAGGGTATTCCTGCGGATGTGAAGGGCAATGTGCTTATTGCGCCTTATAACAATGCCGAGGCCCTGGACCGTATTCTGAGTGCGCATGAAGGCGAAGTAGCCGCCGTCATCATGGAAGCAGTTTTGATGAATGTGGGCATAATGCTTCCTAAAGAGGGCTATCTGCAAGCGGTGCGTGAGGTGACGCGCAAGCATGGCGTGTTGCTTATTTTTGATGAGGTGAAGACGGGTGTAACAGTAGCGGCGGGTGGTATTACTGAACTCTATCCGGTTGAACCGGACCTGATCTGTCTTGCCAAATCTATTGGTGGTGGTATGCCAATTGGAGCGTTTGGTGGGCGTCTGGATATCATGGATCACATTAGTACGGGTGAGGTATTGCATCTGGGAACCTTTAATGGCAATCCGATGTCGATGCGGGCTGGACTTGTCACGTTGACGCAAGTGCTGACGGCAGAAACCCATGCCCACGCGAATAACCTCTCGCAGCAACTCGCGCAGGGCTATCTGGGTGTGATCGAAGAGTTTGATATGCCAATGCACATCTCACAAATTGGCGCAAAGGGTTGTGCGATGTTCCGTCACGAGCGTGCGCACAATTACCGTGCATGGTGGGATATTGACATGGAAGTTTCGTATGCCTATTGGCTTTTCCTGGCTAATCGCGGCATTCTCTTCCCGCCAGGCTTGGACGATCAATGGACAATTTCCGTGCAACATACACAGAATGATATTGATCACCATCTCCATGTGTTTCAACAGTTTGTCACAGAATTGAGCCGCTAGTTCGCTCGTGTTTGCGATACCTGCCGGCCAGAGCGTTGTAACCAATAAATAGTTACAATGCTCTCTTTTTATCTGACTTTCTTCCTTGCAGATAGACTCAACGGGTTGATTCTGGTATACTGACTTCGCTGGGATTTTGCTCTGCACGCCATTATAGATGTAGAGTATATGTATATGTGCTCTGTGAAAGCCGTGTATGTTATGAGTAGTCAGGATACTTTATTTCCTTCACATGACCCATTGAGAACACAACAGACAGCAGAGACGAATGGTCGTATGCCTGCTGGCGTAGCATTATTGGAGGGAGAGCCGCACAATCGCCCGTTGTTCTGGCATAACCGTCTGTTCGAGTTTGGCATGTTTGTCTCAATGGCACTCTACTACTTCATTGGCAATAAAAACTATCATATTCCGCTGCTTTCGCATCTCCCTGCGCCAACGTTGCTCGCTCTGCCTTTTTTACTCATCTTTATGGTGCTATGCTGGTATCGTTTACCGATAGCGGTGGCATTGTTGCCGCTTACTCTCCCCTATTATCTGCTGCAAAAAAATGTGTTTAGCCATTATGATTTCAGTCTGGTCGAGATTATGCTCTGGACGTGTCTGGCGGTGGCGGCAGCACAGCTGGTGGTGAAGCGACGCAACTGGCCTTATTGGCTCTCCTGGTCTGAGTTGCGAGATCGTCTGGGGCCATTCGCGCTTCCTCTCTTGGTGTTTGTCGTGATGGCGGCATTCTCCATCGTGATTGCCTATGCACACACAACGGCCTTGCGTGCATTTCGCGAAGAAGTGTTGGGGCCGATGCTCTATTTGCTGCTAGCCCTGGCTTGTTTACGTTCGCGCCAGGATGTAACACGTCTGCTGGTCGCCCTGGTCGGAACTGGCTTTATCATTGCGGTGGCTGGTATTGTCCAATATGTATTTTTCAAGCATACATTGGTATTAGAGTCAGACGGTATCCGGCGCATCCATACGGTGTATGGGAGCGCGAACAGTATTGCATTGCTGCTTGATTACACCTTGCCGATAGCATTTGCCTGGTTGCTGGCCAAGGTGCAGTGGCAGCAACGTCTGTTTGCCTTACTGCTCTGCATCCCGATGCTGGGAGCGTTATACCTCACACAGTCACATGGGGCATGGATCGCGATCCCAATTGCACTGCTCTTTATCGCTGCCTTTTCGCTTCCTAACCGGAAAACATTGTTGATTAGCGGTATCGTGCTGTTCATTGTACTTGCAATTGCGCTCTTTGCTTTCCACACCCGTATTTTCGTCTTTTTCGAGGGACATACCAATGGACATGTGAGTACGCTAACCAAGCGTATTTATCTATGGGAAACGGCATGGCATATGATTCAAGATCGTCCCTGGTTTGGCTTTGGTATGGATAACTGGCTGTGTTACTATAGCTTGAACAATATTTGCAATGCACACCAGTTCCATTATTGGGTGGTAAGCTATCCACCGCATACGGGCATTGATACTGGGCTACGCGAGGAACCGACGCTGTCGCATCCACATAATATCTTCCTGCAAATCTGGGTGAGTATGGGCATTTTTGGCTTGCTGGCCTTTATCGCAGTATTGGCTTTGTTTGGTCGTCTCTTGGTACGTGTGCTTGCACGGGTGCGTGTGCTAATGTCTGCGCAGGGCGAACATATACGCTGGATGGCTCTGGGTGTGGGCGGAGCGATGCTGGCCGCCCTAGTACAAGGGATGGGTGATAGCTCATTCCTGGAGCAAGACCTGGTTTTTTGTTTCTGGATGCTTGTTTTAACACTCCTCTTGTTACGCTGGCTGACGGGCACTAGGTGGCGCAGACGAGGAAAGACTGCCTGGACAGAGGTTGATACGCTAGAAGTGCCGACGACGTAGCCGGATGTATCGATTGTGAACTACTTCACAGCGGAGAGGCGAACTACTTCATAGTTGCACTCCCTCGTATCTTCTACACTAAGAGAAGAGAGTAGAATGAGGGAGATTAAATATATGCTCATGGGTATCTCGATACAGACCTTGCTTGTTTGGCTGGCATGCCATTTTGTGGGAGATTTTGCCTTCCAAAGTGCCTGGATGAGTATTGAGAAAGGAAAGAGTTGGGAGGTCAATTTCTATCATAGTGCGACCTATACGGCGGTGTTTGTTTTGTTCGCCCATCCATCCTGGCTAGCAACGACAATTCTGCTGGTGACGCATTTTGTCGTAGATCCTCTCAAGGCCCGTTATAAATTCATCGAACCGATCTGGCTCGATCAATTGCTCCACTTCCTGACGATTATCCTGATTCTCTGGCTAAAGTTCTAGCCCGCCCACTAAGCCATGCGCTTCTACCTGCGCGAATACTTCTTATAGTCATGGGGTGTGACATGTTCTAACCTGGTAAATACTTTTGAGAAGTAGTTTGCGTCATTATAGCCAACCCGTAAAGCTGTTTCGGTAACAGAGGCATCTTCGTGAGCAAGGATGTACTTGGCCTCCTCGATTCGGAGCTTGTTAATATAGTGGGTCAGGGTCATGCCCATTTCTTGTTTGAACGTGCGCGAGAGATATGAGGGATGTAGGCCGAGTCTGTCGGCAATATCATTCAGGCTGATCGGTTGATCAATATTAAGGCGGATGTAGATCACTGTTTCTTTCATAAGCGGTGATAGCGTTGTGAGCGATGCTTCGCGTGCCATTTCACAGTAGGTTTGCGGTATCTTGTCATAGAGTGAGGCTAACGCTGCTACGCTCTGCGCTTGTTCTATTTGGATCGCAAATTTTCCTGATATGCTGTCAAGATAGAGGGGATGTACGCCCGCGTTTTCTGCCGCTTTTCTAAATAGTGTGTTGTGAGAGAGTGAGAGATTTTTCATTGAGCGCAGTGGTGCATGAGGGTGACGGTAAGGCCAGGGAAGGCCTTTTTGCTCTTCCATGATTATTTTTAAGGTCTGAGAATCTCCAGTGTTAATAGCATGCAGTATTTTGTTTTCAAACGCATATCTTTTTTCAATCACCGTTCTATCTTGTTCTTGTGCATACTTGAATCGTGCCGCGATATCTTCCGCGTGTGGCAAGATGATTTCAATGTGCTGAGGCTGCTTTGTGGTGCATATGAACATATTGTAGATGAGGTAGCTAATGACGCTCTGTCTGGCCTCGTCTATGATCGTGATTGCATTATAACTTTGCTGTAGTTTTTGCTGCACCGGCAGAGGCACACGCTGACTTACTTCATGCAAGAGTTGTGGATGGTAAACTTGGCTGACAAAAGGTCCAACCACAATAGTGCCACAATAGGCACTATTATCCCACAGTCCGCTGACCAGAAACTCAAGATGAATGGTATCGTGGAATAGATAGACGTTATCTTTGACGAGCGTTTGCTGCAGAATATAGGCAAGTGTTTCTTGCTTAAACTGTTCAATGACAGCAGGAAGATCGTGGGGGGCATAGTAGCTTTCTAGCTTTTTGTCCTGATCAAAGAGACGTACCTCAAGATATGTGAGTAGCGAGATCATCTGGCAACTCAGTCTGTATGACTCATAAACAGATTGCATTTTTGCTCTCCCTTCGAGTCAAAAAAAAGCTATTACAAGTCAAAATTATACAGAAAAGCTGCTTATTAAGCAAGTATACTTTTCTAAGAAGATATGTTTAGGGCATGGCTAAATGGTACGCTTCTCGCCTCTTCTCTGCTGAAGAAATGTCACGAGTGCCGATATCTTCCAGTGATGTCCGATGGATGTACTCACTAACGATGTGTGTTCTTATGTCAAGCACGCTATACGTGCGGATGACCGATCATATGGCAAAGAAGAAGCACAGAGAAACCTGCTCTAAAGACAGTTGTCCAAAGTGTCTTGAGACGACAAAGATGTTTGAGACGAAAGGAACCTTCTCATGGAAAATGTTGCGTTGGCTGCCCCATCACCTAGTACACCAGAAGCTTGGCAAGTCCCGACACAGCGTGTGGGACTGGGCTTTATGGTCGCGTTGACAATCACCGCGATGTCCCTGTATATTCTGTTTACTGGTATTGGAGGATTGTTGTTGCCATTGCAGGTTGGGCTGCTGGCGCCAAAGAGTAAAATCGCAGTTCTTGGCCTGTTCACTGGTATTGCCGTCCTGGTTGCGCTGATTGCGAATCCTATCGCGGGCGCCCTGAGTGATCGCACAACCTCACGTTTTGGACGCAGACGCCCATGGATTCTTATTGGAGGATTGCTCACTGTAGTCAGTCTGTTTTTCTTATGGAAAGCTACCAACCTCACTTTATTATTCATTGGTTGGTGTGGTACAGAGCTATTCGCCAACTGTGTTCTAGCAGCTATCACCGCCATGATTCCCGATCATGTCCCTGAAAATCAGCGTGGAACGGTTTCTGGCATCTTTGGCCTCGCGCTTTCCTTTGGTGGCATTTTAGGTGCCGTTATCGCGGGCCAGTTATTCAAGACTGCACCGACGAATGCATATCTTGTCATGCTTCTGATCGTACTAGTGACAACAGTGCCCTTTGGATTATTCGCGCCTGACAAGGTTCTTCCGCAGGGGTATCTGCCACCGTTTCGCTTTGGCGCATTTCTCAAGAATTTCTGGATAGACCCTCGCAAATATCCAGACTTTGGCTGGACATGGCTTACCCGTTTCATCCCGCTGCTTGGCTACTTCCTGGCGACCACGTATGTCTTCTATTATCTCCAGGATGCTATCAAATATGCGAAACCGTTGCAGGGGGCGTCAACGTTTAGTATCATTGCAACGGCAGTCTCTATCGTCTCTACTGTACTTGGTGGTATTCTCTCCGATCGTCTGCGTAGACGCAAGGTTTTTGTAATCGTCTCAGTGAGTATCATTGCGGTCTCCATGTTGATGCTCGCATTTTTCCAGACCTGGGCTATTGTATTAGCCGCTGCTGCCATCCTTGGTCTTGGCTTTGGAGCATATATGGCTGTTGATGTTGCGATTGTAACGCAGGTACTGCCCTCGGGCGAAAACCGTGCTAAAGATATGGGCATCATTAACATTGCAAACACCCTCCCGCATTCGTTAGCCCCGGTCTTGGCAGGAGCTATTCTGGCAACGATGCATAGCTATTCGCTCTTGTATGTTTTCGCAGCAGTTGCTACATTGTTTGGTATTCTTGTAGTGCTACAGCTCAAAAATGTGCGCTAGCTGATAGATGCTTCCATCCGCCTCGTATTCCTCTGCGGGCTGGGTGGAAGCACGTGAAATAGCTGGTTAGGTTGTCAAGGAGAGAAAAATATGTTATATCCAATCATGACTACATCACGAGAACTCATTGATTTAAATGGTATCTGGAATTTTAAGCTCGATCATGGGGTGGGGTTTGAAGAAGAGTGGTTTCGGTTGCCATTGCAGGAGACGATGCCCATGCCCGTGCCCGCTTCCTATAATGATCTGTATGAAGATGTTGCCATTCGCGATCATATTGGTTGGGTCTGGTATGAGAGAGAGATCATTATTCCGCAGCGCATTTTTGAGCAGCGCATGGTGCTACGTTTCGGCTCTGTGACGCATGGAGCAAAAGTATATATTAACGGGCAGCTTGTAAAGGAGCATAAGGGCGGGTTTACGCCTTTTGAGTTTGAAATCAATCCATTTGTCAAAAGTGGTAAAAACCGTTTGACGGTTGCTGTCAATAATATTGTGGACTATAGTACGTTGCCTGTGGGCAATTATCGCGAAGAAACTCTTCCTGATGGCGGAAAAGCGGTCACAGATATGCCAAACTTTGACTTTTTTAACTACGCAGGCATTCAACGCCCGGTCAAACTCTATACTACTCCGACAATCTATATACGTGATATCACGGTTACGACGGAAGTACAGGGAGCGGGCGCGTGGGTAAAGTATGGTGTTGATGTTGATAATAGAGCAGGTACGGCCAATGCCTTGCTGTATGCCAAACAGAGCGCGTGGGCCAAATATAGCCTTGATGGTGAGGTAATGGCAGATATTCGTGTCTTTGTACAAGATGAGGCGGGTGATGTTGTCGCGCAAGGTACTGGATCGGTTGGACAAATCAGTATTGAGGATGTGCATCTCTGGCAGCCACGTCATAGCTACTTGTATACCTTAGTGGTAGAGGTATGGCAGCATGACCAATGTCTTGATACGTATGAACAGCCATTTGGCGTGCGTACTGTGGCCGTCAAGGACGGAAGATTTTTGATCAACGGACAGCCATTCTACTTCAAAGGTTTTGGGAAACATGAAGATAGCCATGTACATGGACGAGGCTTCGACGAAGTGATGAATGTCAAAGATCTCAACCTGTTGAAATGGATGGGCGCGAATTCTTTTAGAACCTCGCATTATCCCTATTCTGAGGAAATCATGCGCCTCGCGGACCGTGCTGGCATTGTTGTGATTGATGAAGTGCCAGCCGTTGGTTTGCATCTCAATTTTGGTGCAGTCCTGAATGGTCTGAGCCGATCGCATAATACCTGGGAAGAACTGCATACGGCAGAACATCATGCCCAGATGATTCGCGAATTGATTGCACGTGACAAGAATCATCCCTGTGTAGTGATGTGGTCTATTGCCAACGAACCAGCCTCCGAAGAGGATGGAGCATATGAATACTTTGCCCCGTTAGTCGAACTGGCGCGTGCGTTAGACCCACAAAAACGTCCCATTACTATTGTGACACATCTGATGGCAACACCAACCACCTGTAAAGTGGCGACGCTTGTCGATGTATTGGCATTAAACCGCTACTATGGTTGGTATGTGCAAGGTGGACAATTAGAGGCCGCAAAAGTCCATTTGCATGCCGAGTTGACCGCTTGGAATCAGGTAATGCCTGGAAAACCGATCATGTTTACTGAGTATGGTGCTGATACGGTTGCGGGTCTGCATGATACCCTGCCGACAATGTTTTCCGAAGAGTATCAGATAGCCTGTTTAAAGGCTAACCATGAGGTAATGGACACGTTCGCGAATTTTATTGGCGAGCAGGTCTGGAACTTTGCGGATTTTCAAACCAGCCAGAGCATTATTCGTGTGCAAGGCAACAAAAAAGGTGTGTTTACTAGGGAAAGAAAGCCAAAGATGGCAGCTCATATGTTGCGAGCGCGCTGGATGGCGATACCAGACTTTGGCTATAAAGGCTCGTTATCAGCAAGCGAAGAGATGTAAGAGAGGAAGAGATGTCTCATAAAGATTTTGATCTGCAAACACTTTTTGATGTGCGGGGGCGCACCGTTGTCATCACGGGCGGCAGTGGTTACTTTGGACGTGCGCTGGCCTCTGCGCTGGCTCAGGCCGGTGCCCGGGTTGCTATTCTGAGCTTGCATGCTCATACTGCAAACGCGGTAGCCGAGACCATTTGCGCTGAAGGAGGCACGGCTATTGGTATAGCTTGTGATGTGTTGAGCCACGCGGCCCTTGAAGAGAGCCGCGAACGAGTGATGAGTGCGTTTGGCCCAGTCGATATCCTCATCAATGCGGCGGGGGGTAACTCTCCTGCGGCTACAACCTCGGCTGAACAGAGTTTTTTTGATCTGGATGCGGAGGTCGTCAGCCGTGTTGCGGACTTAAATTTCATCGGAACCTTTCAAAGCTGTCAGGTTTTTGGGCGTGATATGGCGAAACATGGGCAGGGGTGTATCGTGAATGTGACCTCCATGAGTGCCCTTCGCCCATTGACCCGTGTACCGGCCTATAGTGCCGCCAAGTCAGCCGTTGCCAATTTCACGCAGTGGCTCGCAGTGCATATGGCGCAAGAGTATAATCCGCATATTCGTGTCAATGCTCTGGCTCCTGGCTTTTTCTTGACGGAGCAAAATCGTTATCTGCTCATTGATGCCGATGGGAAGATGACCCCACGCGGACAGGCAATTATAGGCCACACGCCTGCAAAGCGGCTGGGTTTGCCCGACGATCTGGTGGGGACGTTACTCTGGTTGATCAGCCCTGCTTCTGCTTTCGTCACGGGTGTCGTCATTCCCGTCGATGGAGGTTTTTCATCTTTTAGTGGTGTCTAGGAAAGGAGCAAGCATCGCATGGTACTGGGTAAAGGTTCAACAACCACAACGTTAACAACGGAGGAGCTACAAGCATTACTTGCGTCAGCCGATGCCGAGCTACTCAGCGGAGCTGGCTTTGATTTGACGCATAAACGAATCTTGGTGATTGTGCCTGATGGGACACGCACGGCTCCTATTCCTCTTATGTTCCATTTATTGTATGAGCAGTTTGGGCAGCGTGTCGCACAGCTCGATTACTTGATTGCGCTTGGCACGCATCAGCCAATGGCACAGGAGGCTATTGACCAATTGGTAGGGGTAACAGCTGCTGAGCGGGCAGAACACTATCCCAATGTACAGATTTTCAACCATGACTGGTCCAATGCTCAGATGCTACAAAACATCGGTATTATTTCACGTGCCGAAGCGCGTGAACTCAGTGGAGGTTTGCTTGCTCATGATATTTCGGTTACGCTGAATCGCCTGATCTTCGCGTATGATCTTGTGCTGATTTGTGGACCCGTGTTTCCTCATGAAGTAGCAGGTTTCTCTGGGGGAGCCAAATATCTTTTTCCGGGTATTGCTGGACCAGATATCATCAATTTCACCCATTGGTTAGGTGCGCTAGTTACGAGCATGGATACTATTGGCATCAAAGATACGCCTGTACGGCGCATCATCGCACGGGCGGCAGAGTTTGTGCCGCGTCCACTGCTCTGTCTGGCTCTGGTACTGCAAGGTCAGAAGCTGCACGGTTGTTATATTGGGGCCCCTACCGAAGCCTGGAGCCAAGCGGCAGATCTGTCGGCGCAGCTGAATATTCAGTATGTGGATCGCCCTTTTCAAAAAGTTCTTTCGCTTCCTGCACCAATGTATGATGACCTGTGGACAGCGGCTAAAGCGATGTACAAAACAGAGCCTGCGATTGCTGATGGTGGTGAGGTGATTATCTATGCCCCGCATATCACCGAGGTTTCTTACACGCACGGAGCGTTGATTGATGACGTTGGCTACCATGTAAAAGAGTATTTCCTGAAACAATGGGATCGCTTTCGCGATGTACCGGGCAGCATTTTAGCCCATAGTACGCATGTAAAGGGAAAAGGGATATAC
>DAICZM010000142.1 GCA_027311145.1 Ktedonobacterales bacterium | reverse complement strand
GTTCAGCCTCCATGAGCAAAAGCACCCTCAAAAAGATGAGATATACCAACAGCTCCGTAATAACCATTATGATAGTGACACCAGAGTTTTTCTGGTCAATGCCGATACATTCGTTGCATACTATATATGCCTAATAGCAGAGGCATAGTTGCACACCATCGGGTAGGGGATCGGCATGTCACGAGCATGCCGATCCCTAGAGAGCTAGACGAGTACCGTTGTCGTTACTGAATAAATCGGTGGCAAGAAATCGGCAATCAGGCTCCAACTCTCACCACGATCCCGACTGGCAAAGAGCTGACCCGTGTTTGTGCCAACATACACACCGCAAGGCTCCAAAGAATCTGTAGTCATCCCATGCCGTAATACACCCAATGCTACTCCTTGCCCAGAAGGTAGTCCCCTGGTCAGAGGCTCCCACTGCGCTCCGCCGTTCTCTGTTCGGTAGATAGTGAAGTTTGAACCAACATTTTGTCGGCCTTCGGGATCCTCTACGATCACATATACGGTATCAGGATGATGACTATCAAGCGCGATAGGGAAACCAAACTCGGAGGGCAAATTCTGTTGGATATCCACCCAGTCTTCACCAGCATTCGCACTTCTATACACGCCACAGTGATTCTGTTGATACAAGACCTCTGGCTGCACAGGATGTTGCACGAGCCGATGAATGCATTGACCAAACTCAGGATAGGGATCTGGCAGAAAAGCGGCTCGGGTGTTCTTATTGGCAAAAACCCATGTGTCACCGCCGTCGTCCGTGCGCATGCAGCCCACAGCGGAGATACCAATCCACATTCTGGATGCATTTGAGCTATCTGGCACAATGGTATGCAAACATAGCCCACCCGCTCCCGGCTCCCAGCGCGCCCGTGTCGGATGGTGTGCCAGACTGCTATTCATTGCCCAGGTCAACCCATTATCTCTGCTCACCCACAGGCTCGCTGGATCGACACCCGCGTACACCGTCCCAGGCTCGTTAGGGCGACCTGGTTCAATCACCCAAATATTATGCAGCTTCTCGCCACTGTCCTGTGGGAACTGAATCCCCTGTTCCGGTTCGTGCCACGTTTGACCAAAGTCATCACTGTAGCGCAAAAAACAGCCGAAAAAGTCATCGTTATCGGCGGCAAAGAGGCGGGGGTTATCACGTTGGTCAAGCACGGCATTGAAGATACGATGTCCCTTCAGAGTAGGTGCGGAAATCTCCCATCGCTCTCGATCTTTCGTACTCACCATGAAGAGTCCGCGCTTTGTGCCAACCATGACCAGGACGGTGCCTGGCGTAAACGATTGTGCAGTGGTCATACAGGTTTCCTCCTCACGTTACGGTTCTCATAAACTACCCCATGCATCAACATAGGGCTTCTATGCCCTTGCGAGCGTTGACTTCTTCCAAGCTAATGTGTTGTCTAGACAAAGTGGCATCCTCGCGTTAACCACCCGCAACAGAGGGCAAAATGTGCAGTGTCGCGCCACTGGTGACAGGTGTGTCAAGGCCCAACACATAGCGAATGTTTTCACGATTCAGAAAGATATTGACAAAAGGACGGAGCTCACCTGTTTCGTAACATAAGTTGAAGCGCACGCCAGGAAAATCACGATCCAGGGCCTCAATAATCTCACGAACAGTGCGACCAGCTACTACTATCGTATCTCGATTGCCAACCTTCGCGCGCAGTGTCACCGGAAAGGAAACATGTATAGAAGGCAACATATCCATGGGATCTAGCACAACGGGTTCTCCTTTCCTTACGAGTACAACTTTATAGAACATTTGTTCATTTCAAATATAGAGCATCTACTTGATTTTGTCAAGTGGGTATTGTCTTATCAAACTCAACCGTAGTCTTGACATGAGCTTAGTCAATAATGTACCATTGATTCTGTGGACACATGTCCGCTATGCGGACATTTTTCTTGCGTCAGCACTTTGGCCTTTGTCTCTCACTAGAGCTTTTCTTTCACGTTCTGTAGTCAAGAACACAATGAGGTGATTTAATGAGCCAGGTTTCAGCAGATAGCGCGCATCTCTTCGTACCCGGTCGCCCAGTGGTATTTCGCAACGCAACCGTACTCACCATTGACCCATCGCTGGGGATCGTTGAAAGCGGCGACGTTCTCGTTGTGGACAATCGCATTGAGGCAGTTGGACACCATCTTGCAGTCCCAGATGGCACGGCCGAGATAGACGCGACCGATGGCATTCTTATGCCGGGCATGGTAGACACACACCGTCACATGTGGCAGACAGCCTTGCGTGGGTTTGGTGCCGACTGGACCCTCACCAACTATTTCATGTTTTATTACATCAACTGGGGCAAGATTTTCCGCCCAGATGATATTTACGCCGGAAATCTCCTTTCCGCCATTGAGGCAATCGAGGCCGGTGTCACAACAACCGTCGACTGGTCTCACGGCTTGCAAACCATTGAACATGCAGATGCAGCGGCAGACGCGCTAGAAGCGGTGCCTGGTCGCTTTGTTCTCGCCTATGGCAATCTGCTCGGTGCCCCCTGGCAATGGACGAAGGCTCCTGAGTTCGCCGATTTTATCCGACGGCGCATTGATGGACATGGCGATACACTGCGCATGCAGATTGCCTTCGACGTGACTGGTGACCCGGCCTTCCCTGAAAAAGCCGCCTTCGAGGTTGCACGCGAGTTTAACCTGCCCGTCACAACCCATGCTGGCGTGTGGGGAGCCACAAACGACAATGGCATCCGTTTAATGCACGAGCATGGCTTCATGACTCCCTCGACAATCTACGTCCACGCAGCGACCTTATCCGAGGACTCCTATCATCGCATCGCTGCGACTGGTGGCTATGCGTCAGTCTCGAGTGAGAGTGAACAGAACGCTGGTCAAGGCTATCCTCCAACATGGCTCCTGCGTCGTCACAATATTCCAGTTTCACTGTCAATGGACACAAGCGTGTGGTGGAGCGCGGACCTGTTCTCGGCAATGCGCTCAACACTTAGCGCGGACCGTGCCCGTGAGCACATGGAGGCGCACAAGCAGAGCAACACAGTCACGCTCTCTCACCTGCGCGCTGAACAGGTAGTCAACTGGGCAACACTTGGAGGAGCCAAAGCGTTAGGCATGGACAGCATCATTGGCAGCATTACGCCTGGCAAGAGAGCAGACCTTGTTCTGATCAAGAATGATGAGTCATCAGTGATGTTTCCTTTGCTCAACCCCTATGGACACGTCGTATTCCAGGCGGGACGCGGCGATGTACACACGGTCATGGTTGATGGCAAGGTTGTGAAGTACGATCACCGTCTGCAGGGTATTGATCTCGCCAAAGCAAAGCAGGCAGTGATGAAGACCGTTGAGTATGCACACACAAGTATGGGTGAACAGGCATGGAACGAGGCCATGAATCCAGAGCAGGCCACAGCCGAATTGATTGATAATCCATACAAGTACACTGAACGGGAAAAGGCTCAGCAGCAGGGCAATAGCGCGTCAGCAGCTACGCAGGAGTAATGCGTATACGTGCCTACTCCTATACACACATCCAACGCGAGTAGGCACGTACTGCTACCGTCTCGTTGCGTTGTATGTATTGCTGTCTGCTACATGGCTGTCCACTGGCAGGCAGCGGGTCAAGCCAACTTTGGATAGTCAGCGTTTCGCCAAAACGTGGGCTATCACCGTATTCAATATCGTAGTAGAGAGGGTCAAGGCGCACAGTCTCTGGCGTATGACCCTCTCGCGCATAAGCATCCCAACTCGCGTCATCAAGCATCTCCACGGCGGCAGCATTATTCAGATGACTCGCCAGATCAATCGCGGAGAAACGCACGCTCGTTGTAAAGACCTCTGCTGATTGTTCCGGTACAGACGGGAATGGAGTTTCTGGTTGTGGAGCGCGTGGTCCATCAGGCAGCCAGATCGGGGCGGTGCGTTCAGGCAAGCGGGCCGGCGTGCCTCGCTCATTCAAATATACCCATAACGTGCGTGCAGAGATCACGGGTTCACCCTCTGGCTCATCAACGTGACGTGCCTCATAACCACGTTGCGCAGTGATGCGTGAAAAGCCCAGGCCAAAGGTTTTGAGTAGCAGGGGTGTATGCACAAGAACGGGGTTGCTAAAGTTGAGGATTGTGCGCTTGACCACCCAGAAACCATTGCCGCCAAGTTGCGCATCTTCGGCATCCATTGCCGCAATATCCTGCATATAGCGTAAAAATGCGGCAGGAGTTAAGACGCCCACATTGTTGCACTCATCATACCGTACAACATGCCGATGACAAAATTCTCTTCGCATACCAGTTCCTCTTCCTTGTTTCCTTCTCTATCATACCACGGTAGTGCTCTGTCAAACGTGATTGCATACCTATCCATGACACCCACAAGGGGTGTCACTACATGATATCAGATGATATGACGTGTATAAAATGTAGTGACACCCCTTGTGGGTGTCATGCTCATCCTCTCTATGACATTTGACAGAGCAGTAGGGGCGTAATGATCGTGTTAAAAAATTTCATCCGGTGGTGTAGGAGCATGATGATTGTCTTCAACAAAATAATGCGGATATGGTGTAGGGGCGTGATTCCATCACGCCCTCCATCACGCCCTCGTCCCTTGTCACACGGCTCCCCAGGCCGAGCCATGCGCGAGCAGGGCGTGATAAATCACGCCCCTACGATTTTAAGGGTATTACGAGCATATAGCACATGTTACGTGGTAATATCGGGATAGGGGAGTGACCAGTGTTGAAGTTTACGTGCATACTCGCGTTGAAATGCAAGTGGCTCTTCGTAGTCACGCTCAAAGAGGGCAATAAAGAGCGTCAGAGTTAAGAAATTATGCGCACCTAACTCAAATAGCTTGACGTAATCGTGCGTTGCCAGTGCCTCGCGCTCTTCGTCGGTAAATCGCAGCCACGTACTGGCTTCGTTTTCCGGCAAATTGAGGATTACGTTTGCCCGCTCTTCTTCCCACCACGTGACCGTGCCACGTGGGTCTTCACGGTAACGCTCGACCAACAGCGGGTCACGGTCAATCGTGAAGAGGAACTTATTGAGAAGGTATTTGCTCATGCGTCCACTCCGTTCGGATACCAGGTGAAATAGGCCTCCATCGTGTGAAAGAGATCGAGCGTATCGGCGTAATCAGCTTTGGCACCTTCGGCAACACCCATCATCAGCATGAAATCGAGGAAACCATGCGTAGCGTTCCCTGGCTCCCAAAGGCTATCGAGGGTCACTTCGCGTAATGCACCTTCAATATCCCCATTAGCGATCCACGCGACGGCTTTGCGGTCAAACTCTGGATCAGGTCCATGTGGTCCAAACTGGCGTGGGCCACCAAGTTCAAGCGACAAATGGCCTGTGCCGATGATAGCAACACGTTCCTCACTGGGCCATGCCTCAATCAGGCGACGCAGGGTGCGCCCTAGCTGCACAAACCGCTGGGGCTGGGGCATGGGTGGAGCAAAGATATTTGTGTAGATGGGGACAATTGGCAGGTCTGCCTGGGGGCGCGTCGTAATAATCGGGCACGTAATACTATGATCCACGTGCAATTCATTGCTAAACGCGAAATCAAAACCTGCATCCAATCCCGCGCGCAACAGATAGGCAGAGAATGCCTCGTGCCCTTTGAGGAGCATGCGCGGCAGCCCGAACTCACGCTCTTCATTGTAGTAATTCGCGTTGTAGAACGGTGCTTTGCCAATAAGGAACTGCGGCATATTGTCATAGAAGAGTTGATGGAAGTGATCTGAACCGACCATCACCAACACATCGGGTTTGGCTTTAGTCAACGTTTCACGATACGCCTCCACTTTACGGACCCATTCATCCGTAAAATCGGGCCTGCTCTCTGGGGGTGAAGTGCTGGCACGATAGAAAAAGGGATGATGGGTTGTGGCGAGAATAGCAGTAATAGTGGCCATAATTGCCTCCTTCGGACATTCACCTGCTCACATGGCAGGGATAGATAGGTTGAGCTTAGTGATGTTCAGTGCCGTCATTTTCTAAGCGTGGCTGATACACGGCATTTCGATCAACAGCCGCATAGATAGCAGGTGCGATGGGATGACGCATCTCTTCAGCGATGTGACCGAGCAGCCCGGCTGCACGTGCAAGTAGAGACACGCCGCGCAGTAAATCGGGGGGCAGTCCGATGTCAGCTAATGCCGCGCCTGCGACTCCTGCTCCATTCAGCGGTAACTTGCGCCCAAGCACCTCAGCATGAACACGACCAATAGCCTCGAACAGCCGCAGATGGGGGCCACGTAAGCCTTCACGCTCAGCAATAGCAATCATCACAGCAGTACGCGGATCAACAGTCTTATGCACAGGATGACCTAAGCCTGGAATAAAACGACCGACCGCACGTTGTGCGGTGACTGCCTGCCGTGCCAACGCATCCCATTGCGCATCGCTTTCTGGCAATTGGCCCTCGACCGTTGCCAGTACCCCGGCAAGAAAACGCCCCGTATCTTCTGTCACACCGAGGAAACGCGAACCGCCGCCGAGCAAGCCTGCCGCCATCGCCCCTTGTAACGCATCTGGCGCACTGTATAAGGTCAGGCGTGCCGCAATAGCGGTCGGAGTAAAGCCATGATCGGCCAAAGAGACCAGGACAGCCTCAAAGACACGGACCTGCTGTGGCGTCGGGCGTTGCTGTGTCGCAAGCCAGAGAGCCAGTTCACCAAAGCCAACATTGCCCATCAGTTCACCCGCAAGGTCGTGACCAAGCAGGTGAATAGTGGTAGTATCAGACGTACCTATACCTGTAGGATATTCCATGTGTTTCCCTCTAAAGATCACTAGCAGTGCCGACGATCTCATCTGCCTCAGTTCAGTGGGTGGTGTCTTCCTGACTGAGCCAGGCGCGAATCTGTGCGCTATCTTGACCGAGTGCAGGAGGAGGAAGTGTGTAGCGCGGAGGGGTCAGCGAGAATGAAATTGGGTGGCGAATCATAGGCACAGCGTCATCTCCGCTGCCAACCTCGACAACAGGGTCAAGGCCTAGTTCGCGGGCAAGCTCGACGCCACCTGCTATGGTGTTAATTGGGCCGCAAGGGACACCAGCAGCACTTAACAGGTAAAACCATTCGTTGGCTGTTTTCATCTTCAGCCGTTCAACCAGCAATGGACTTAGCAAGTCACGATTATAGTTGCGCTCTTTAGGACTCGCAAAGCGAGGATCATGTGGCAAATCAGGCACGCCAAGCACAGCGCAGAGTTTACTAAATTGCCCATTGTTGCCAGCAGCAATCACAAGCTCCTGATCTGCTGTTGGGAGCGGTCCATACGGAAACAGGCTGGGATGGGCATTGCCCATCCGATGGGGAGTGACACCGCCAGCGACATAGGCAGAGGTTTGATTGACCATACCTGAAAGGGCCGAAGCGAACAGGCTGACTTCTATATGCTGACCTTTACCTGTACGGTTGCGATGATTAAGAGCCGCCAAAATACCAATCACAGCATGCAAGCCAGCCATCACATCAAAGACTGAAATACCAGAGCGATACGCTGAACCATCAGGATCGCCAGTGATGCTCATTAAGCCTGATGCCGCTTGTACAATAACATCGTAGCCCGGCAGAGATGCTCCCTGTGCTGTCCCAAAACCGCTAATGGAGGCATAGATACTGCCGGGATTTTGCTGCTGAACCGTGTCATAATCCAGGCCGAAACGCTTGAGACCGCCGGGCTTGAAATTCTCAATGAAGACATCGGCACGGGCAGCCAATGTACGGGCTAGTTGCAGATCGGCAGGATCATTAAAATCGAGTACGACTGAGCGTTTGTTGCGGTTAATTGATAAGTAGTAGGTTGCGACATCATTACGCTCTGGGGGTATCCAAGTACGAGTGTCATCACCTGCGGGACTCTCGACCTTAATTACCGTCGCGCCGAGATCACCTAGCAGCATCGTACAATATGGGCCTGCCAGTACTCGTGAAAAATCAGCAATCAACAGCCCTTCGAGCGGCCCCGGCCTCTGGTCCGCATCCTTTATATTTTTATCCTTATCCTGCGCTGGCATAAGGTCGCGCCTCCGATGCATTGGGAATAGCTTATTCCATATGTCACACGTGGAGACCATGCATTATAGCCAACCCCACGCTTGCATTACGAGTTGTCCGTTATGCGGACGATTGTCCGCTAAAACAAGTATAGACCGTCAGTGATAGCCATGTCAAGGGTGGACACCATACAAAAAACGTATATCGGAAGGCGTACCAGCGGGAATCATACCCGTGTTGGTTGCACCGCCCGGAAGCAGGATATTCACGCGCACACCAGAAGTTGCTAATTCCTGTGCCCAAATTGCTGATGCTGACTCAAGGGCCGCTTTAGAGGGTCCATAAGGAGAAAAACCACGACGCTTCATCGTCTCGTAATTCATACTCATGATAATGATACTTCCTGTTGCCTGCCGTAGCATATGTGGCACAACGGCGCGTGTCATATAATACGCCTCAGCAATGGCACGGCCTATTCCGCGCCCCGCACCAGTCACAATGGCGACTTTCCCATCTAAGACACCCATATGTTTGTCCTTCCTTCCAATTTCTAATCAGACTATTCTACAAAATTTATCGCGCCACGCAAGCAGGTATCTCAAAAAAAGTCAGATGCAGTGCGTGGCTTCTTCACACTACATCTGACATTTTACACAAATCAGCAGAACCTGATCTATGCCTTGAATGTAATCGGCAAGGAATGAATCACAAACACGATGCCCATATTCGCGATAATGGGCTGACTTTCCACGCGACGGATATCTTTCAATTGCTCCAACATCATTGATAGCGCAATTTTCGCTTCAAGACGGGCCAGTGGTGCGCCAACACAATAATGAATGCCATGTCCAAAACCGACATGACGGTTTGGCTCGCGTTGAATATCAAAACGGTCAGCATGCGGGAATTGGTGCGCGTCGCGGTTCGCTGATGCAATCCAGGGTAGCACAAGCTGATGAGCCGGAATATGTTGCCCATTCAATTCCACATCAGTCTTTGTATGGCGGAAGAGGAACCAGACAGGTGAGAGATAACGTAGTACCTCTTCTACGGCAGAAGGCATCAGCCCAGGCTCTTGTACAAGCTTTTCCATTGTATCGGGGTGATCTGTAAAGCAGACAAGAGCATTGGCAAGCAGGTTTTTGGTCGTTTCCTGACCTGCTGCTAACAGCAAAGTACAAAAGTTGACCAATTCATTATTATTAAGTCGTTCGCCATCTATTTCAGCCTTGCTCAGTGCCGTAATCAGGTCTTCGCGCGGATTGCGTCGCCGTTCCTCTAGCAAGCCAGCAAAGTACAATGCCATCTCGTCCTGCATTGTCGCCCCTGCCTGCCGACCTGCAGGTCGCCGTTGCCCATCATCACCACGCACCCAACGTTGGAAGATATCCCAGTCCTCGGCAGGAACGCCTAACATATCCGCAATGATTTTTGCCGGTAGAGGAAAGGCGATGTCAGAAACAATATCCATTGTCCCCTTTTCTCGTACCTCGTCCAACAATTCTTGCGTAATCTGTTTCACACGCTCAGACAGATGCATAACCGCGCGCGGCGTAAAGGCCTGATTGACCAGATTACGTAACTTCCGATGGTCAGGCGGGTCTTTTGCCACTAATGTATCCTCAATAAATGAGCCAGCAAACCCCACACCAGAGAGTGGCGCGGAAGAGAAACGCTGATAATCGGTTAAAACAGTCAACACATCCTCGTAACGAAAAATCTGCCAGATGGGTAATGGTGTGCGCTCATCGCGAAATACAGGTCGCTGAGAACGCATCTCCTCAAACCAACCATATATCTGAGGCAATTCATTGATGTTGTAGGAATGAAACAGTGGAAAGGCTCGTGAACGAAATTCTGGTTGTTGCATACCGCCTTATTTTCCTTTGTTAGACTTCTATGCTTCTGCATTATACGACCTATTGGCGTTACGCGAAAGCAATCTCGACACTCTCAATACGCATGAACAAGGGACTGGGTTCTTTTCCCTTAGTGTTCAAGGCAATGAAAACAAACAGAAGAAAATCGACGATTATACCCTTTCCATACTCTCACGAATCTCGTAGTTAAAGGAATGCTCTTCCAAGAAAAAGGGCATTCCTTTGATAAGAGAGTAACATTCCTAAAGCACCTCAAGCGCGAACAGCATTACGCGATCATAAACATTGACAGCATTGGAAACTGGCGGGTGTGTAGGCAAACTGATATGTTTATCCTAGCCACCCGCAACAGAGGGCAAAATATGCAGTGTCGCGCCACTGGTGACAGGTGTGTCAAGGCCCAACATATAGCGAATGTTTTCACGATTCAGAAAGATATTGACAAAAGGACGGAGCTCGCCTGTTT
>DAICZM010000141.1 GCA_027311145.1 Ktedonobacterales bacterium | reverse complement strand
GTTATACGGAGATGGGATGGGAGATTTTCCCTCAGTGTGTGAGCGATCTGTTGGTCTGGCTGCACCAGGAATATGCCGTTCCTGCACTCTACATAACAGAGAACGGAGCGGCTTTTGTCGATCAATGGCACGGTAATGGGCAGGTCAGTGATCCACGCCGTGTCTCCTACCTACGCGACCACGTTCAGGCCTTGGCCAATGCCCTGGCGCAGGGTGTGCCGCTCCAGGGCTACTTTGTCTGGTCACTGATGGATAACTTCGAGTGGGCGGAAGGCTACGGCAAGCGTTTTGGCATCGTCTATATCGATTATCCAACACAGCAGCGTATTATTAAGGAGAGCGGTCATTGGTATGCCAATTTTATCACGGTGTACCATCAAACGCATAGCTCTGGATTATGAAGAGAGGAAAACTCGGCTAACGGTCGTAACCCATTGACACAAGTACGTACCTGATATATCCTAGCAGTAGGAAAAGGGAGGCTATAGTTTGCTACCGTATCCTTGAGAAAGGTTGAGACGATGAAGTTGACAATGAAAGGGGATTACGGTCTGAGAGCTATGCTTGACTTGGCGGCTTACTATGGGCAAGGACCAATAGAGAGTGCTGACATTGCCAGCAGGCAATACATTCCAGAGCAGTATCTCGATCAGATTTTAATGGTATTGCGTAAGGAAGGGCTGGTCAAGAGTGTTCGCGGGCCGAAGGGGGGGCATCTGTTGGCGAAGCCACCGGGTGAAATTATGATGGGGCAGGTGATGGCGGCCCTCGAAGGCTATGTGCCCCCCATGGAATGTTTGCCGAATCCCGACTTCTGCAAACTCTCACCGGGCTGTGCTTTGCGTGAGGTTTGGCAGAAGATAGACGCGATGACGCAGCAACTTCTGCAATCAACCACAATTGAGGAATTGGCACAACGGCATAAAATTGAAAATACCGAGACAATGTATTATATTTGATTCAACAATACAGTTCCTCTAGTAGGTAGTGGGTACATGGACCAACTGGAATGCAATCTGTAGAAGAGAGGGGTATGTGGCTGAAGTACTGGATAGGCGTAAGTTGATCGCGATTGTTGAAGATGATGCGCGTATTGCTAATATGTTCTGTGATATGTTGGGTTGTCTCGGGTTATGGCGTATACATATCTTTGCGGATGGTTTGTCTGCCCGTGAGCAGTTGCCGCAGCTAGGAGCAGACCTGATTCTGCTAGATGTAGGGCTTCCTAATCTAGATGGAGCTTCTCTCTATCGGATTTTGCGTGGGCATAATAAAACCAGGCATATTCCGATAGTGGTGATTACGGGTAGTCATGATTGGGAATTGCATCGTATGGGTCTGCAAACAGGCTTATTGCTGCGCAAACCGTTTAATATGCAGGAATTACTCGATATTATCTCTGCATTGCTGCCAGGAACAGATGGCTGTCAGAGTATATAGGCAGCGAAAATATCAGTACATTAGAAGGTAGCTATGGCTCGTTGGGCAAAAGATGTGACTGAGAGTTTTGGTCACACTCCTCTGGTTGAACTGCGGCGTTTTGCCGCAGGGACGGGGACGACTCTGCTCGCAAAGCTGGAGATGTTGAGTCCAGGAGGCAGCATTAAGGATCGACCCGCGTTCCAGATGGTCTGTGAGGCGGAGGCTCAAGGACTGCTGCGCCCCGGTGGGGTGATCACTGAGCCAACAAGTGGCAATATGGGTATCTCGCTAGCATTAATCGCCGCTGCACGCGGATACGGTTGCATCCTTACCATGCCCGACACGATTAGTCGCGAACGGCGTCTCTTGCTCAAACGACTAGGAGCAGAGGTGATTCTAACGCCCGGTGGGAGTGGCATGCGTGGCGCGATTAATAAGGTCATTGAGTTGCGCACGACCATTCCCAATGCCTGGTTTCCTCAACAATTCTATAATCAAGCCAATCCACGCTCGCATCGCCTGGGAACTGCTACTGAGATTTGGGAAGATACCGATGGCGCGGTTGATGTCGTTGTCATTGGTGTTGGCACGGGTGGCACGTTAACAGGTGTTGCTGAAGGCCTGCGTGCCTATAAACCCTCAGTTGAAATCGTTGCGGTTGAACCAGCCACCTGCGCAGTTCTCTCCGGCGGTCGCCCTGGCCCACATCGTATTGAGGGGCTGGGCGCGGGTTTTCAGCCCGACACCTTACGTATCGATCTGATTGATCGTGTTATTCCTGTGACCGATCATGACGCCATTGTAACCGCAAACCATATTACCGCAACTGAGGGTATTTCAGTTGGTATTAGTAGTGGGGCGGCTGCCTGGGCTGCTCTGCAAGAAGCGCGCAAAGAGCAGAATCAAGGCAAGGTCATCGTGACCATTTTTGCTAGCGCGGCGGAACGCTATCTCCACACCGTCTTGTTTGATGACTTGCGCACCGATCATCGCCCATAGACCTCTCATGGCGTATCGCTTTGTTGTTCTGGTTCGTTACAATGAATGGAGAGCAGAAAAATTTTTGTAAAAAGTGCCCATAGCTTCTTGAAAATCCGAGGAATAGTATGATCCAGAATAGTTCGACCACTCGTCTGTTTTGTTTAGACCACACGATCTATCGCCGCATCTATCGGCAGGGATTGCGCTGGTTGGGAGGCTATCTTGGCATTGCTCTACTTGCCCTGCTGGCGGTTTTCTTGCTTCTCCCCACCTATGCACATGTATTCACCTTCTACTTAAAATGGCAGGATGCCCTGGTCGTCATTCTCTGCTTCATTGCTTTGCTTACTCTGGCAGGCGCAACCTTTGTGGGGCGTTTCCTCTACGCACTGCGCACAGGTTACCATACAGGCGTTGTGCAACTACGTGCAGAGCGTGAACTGGCGGCCCGCGACCTCTCGCATGAAAATTTCGCCAGCATCTTCTGGATGTTGCATGCAGCTTTTTGGTGCTTTATTGCCGGCATGGTAGGCCTGACACCAGATATGTTGCTTGCCTGGACCTTGCATCTGGCGTCCCCCATCTGGCTTGTGTTACTCACCGCGTTGGCTGTCTTGCTCAGTCTCGCGGGCGCCGTTGTGGCAATCATCGCGGCATCCTTTATCTTTGTTGGCTGTATTGGCTTGTTCCATATCTGCCGCAAACTGGGATCTCTGTCTGTCTATCCTATCGATAATCGCCTGGTCATTCACCGTGATAACTTGCTGCTCACCATCATCTATCCCGATAAACCGGAGGCCCTGGTTGATCTGGCAATACTGGTGCAGGAAGATCAGCAAAAGCTGCTCATGCTTCTGCAAAATGGCACAATTGAGATACAGAGTGCGCCTGCTGATCTGGAGGCATTAGAGGATGCGGAGGCGTCCGCTGCCGAAAAACGCCGTATGGCCTATGTGTAACATTTTCCACCCGTACAGAAAAAGAGGTCGAAAGATGGCCCAAAACTGTTGACATCGTGGCACAAAGGTTGTATACTTGCTAATTGCCGGAGCAAATATACTAGTAACTGAGCGTGTTACCAGTAGGTTGTTATGGGGCGTTCACTAAAACCTAAAAACACGAAAAACAGACGCAAGAGCATTCCCCGCATCACGTGAGGATATAATTATTAACCGCTTGCTAAAGATGCTTTCAACCCGCCTGGGTTTTATGAAAAAGGACTGCGCTGAAATACTGCATCTACAACATCAAGGCTTCATTCCATCTGCCTGAAAAAGGCTGGGAATAGAAGCGTGTTTTTCGTTGTTTTATCATAGGCCTTTAGTATCGTTCTCACAATGCTGGGAGAGGGGCGATGTGGATGACCGTTGAGCGACGAGCTGGTAAGGAGAAAATAATTAGGAGTAACCGCTTATCACTTCTACGAGCGGTTACTTTTCTTGTCATAAACCGTTTCTCTATGCAGGCATTCTAGAATTACTCAATTTGGTATTATCTAATCACTTATCTCATTTTCCGTCAACTTTCTCAAGAAGACGTATCGCTGTGCGTCTTCGTTGGCTTCCTCTATGGGCCAGAGACGGTTTTGCCACCGTCCAACAGTGAGAGGAGAACACTACGTATGGCTGTAAGCACGAGGGCTGTTGCACTTCCAGAGCGTGTGTCGTTCGCACGTATCCCGGACATACGGCCTATGCCAGGGCTGATCCAAATCCAGCTTGACTCCTTTGAATGGTTTAAGAAGGAGGGGTTGCGTGAACTCTTCGAGGAGATTTCCCCAATTGAGGACTTTACGGGGAAAAATCTCAGCCTGGAATTCATCGTTCCCCCTGAACCATTTGGCAAACCTAAGTATAACGAAGATGAGTGTCGCGACCGCGATGCTACGTATGCCGCGCCGCTGAACGTCAAAGCGCGCCTTATCAATAAAGAAACCGGAGAAATCATCGAGAAGGATATCTTCATGGGTGATTTCCCCTTAATGACACGAGAAGGTACCTTTATTATCAATGGGGCCGAACGTGTCGTCGTCAGCCAACTCGTGCGCTCCCCCGGCGTCTACTTTACCGTAGATGAGGATGCGACTACTGGCAAAAAACTCTTTGCGGCTAAACTCATTCCCGGACGCGGGGCCTGGTTAGAGTTTGAGACAAGCAATAAAAACTTGCTCACGGTGAAAATTGACCGTAAGCGTAAGCTGCCTGTTAGTACGCTGCTGCGCGCTATTGCCAGCTTGGCGAAAGAGCAGTGGCATACCCAGGAATTAGACCTCTCTACAGATCAAGGCATTCTTGACGCTTTTAAGGATATTGATAATGATCCCAATATCCGCTATATGCAAGCCACGCTTGATCGCGACCCTGTCAAACGTGAAGATGATGCGTTGCTTGAACTGTATAAAAAGTTGCGTCCTGGCGATCCTGCTACGATTGATAACGCCCGCTCGCTCGTCAAAAATCTGTTCTTCCATCCGCGTCGTTATGATCTCGGCAATGTCGGACGCTATAAACTGAATCGCAAGCTCGACTTAGCTGTGCCACAAAACCAGCGTATTCTGACGCAGGATGACCTTGTGAACATCATCCGTCGCCTCATCGCCCTCAATAATGGGCATGGGCGTAAAGATGATATCGACCATCTGGGCAATCGTCGCGTGCGTTGCGTGGGTGAGCTGATTCAAGCGCAATTCCGTGTGGGTCTGCTGCGTATGGAGCGTGTGGTAAAAGAAAGGATGAGCATTCAGGAGCCTGGGCAGGCAACCCCGAACGCGCTCATCAATATTCGCCCTGTTGTGGCTGCGATGAAAGAGTTCTTTGGCGGTAGCCAGCTTTCGCAGTTTATGGACCAGGTCAACGCATTGGCAGAGATTGGGCATAAACGTCGTCTCTCGGCTCTTGGCCCCGGTGGTCTCTCGCGTGAGCGTGCCGGCTTTGAAGTGCGTGATGTGCATCAATCGCACTATGGGCGTATCTGTCCGATTGAAACACCGGAAGGTCCAAACATTGGTTTGATTGGCAACCTTGCGACTTACGGGCAGATCAATCCCTATGGTTTTATCGAGACGCCGTATCGTAAGGTCTACAAACGTCTGCTGGCCAATGATCGCCGTCTGATTGGGCGCGAGTTCAGAGGCATTTTCGGACGCATGCGCGACGATGTGAAAACCGCTGACGGCGAGGTCTTGCTGAAGGCGCGTACTCGTGTGCGTGTTGACGAGGAACTATTCGAGAAAATGGCAGCTGCTCTCGGCGACACGCAGGTCAATATCAGGCCGTTTGTTACCAACGAGGTCGATTACCTGACTGCTGACGATGAAGAGAACTTCTGGATCGCGCAGGCGAACGCCAAATTGGATGAGAACAATGAATTTACTGAGGAGCGTGTCTTGGCACGCTACCAGAGCGAGTTTGTCATGGAGGGTGCGGAAACACTCGATTACATGGATGTCTCGCCGCGGCAAACGGTGAGCGTTGCAACTGCCTTGATTCCTTTCTTGGAGCATGATGATGTGAACCGCGCCCTGATGGGAGCGAACATGCAACGTCAGGCCGTCCCTCTGCTACGCCCACAGTCACCAATCTGTGGAACCGGCATTGAGCGGCAGGTGGCGGTTGACTCTGGGCAGGTGGTTGTCACACGCACAAGCGGTGAGGTTGTTTCCGCAACGGCGCGCCGTATCGAAGTTCTCGATGACCAGGGTGAGGTACATGGATATCGCTTGCGCAAGTTTGTGCGATCTAACAATGGCACCTGTATCAATCAGCGTCCGATTGTACGCCGGGGCGATTATGTGACCGCCGGCCAGGCCATTGCCGATAGTTCCTCGACCGAAAATGGCGAGCTGGCACTTGGGCAGAACATTTTGGTTGCCTTTATGAGCTGGGAAGGCGGCAACTTTGAGGATGCGATTCTCATTAGTCAACGTATTGTGCGTGAAGACCTCTTCACCTCTATTCATATAGAAGAATACGAAGTCGACGCACGTGATACAAAACTTGGGCCGGAAGAGATCACCCGTGATATTCCGAACGTGGGTGAGGAAGGTCTAAGAAATCTAGATGAGCGTGGCATTGTGTATGTCGGTGCAGAGGTTGGCCCGCAGGATATCCTAGTTGGTAAAATTACACCCAAGGGCGAGACGGAACTGACCGCAGAAGAGAAGCTCTTGCGTGCCATCTTTGGTGAGAAGGCGCGCGAAGTAAAAGATACCTCGCTTCGTGTGCCACACGGTGAGCGTGGCAAGATCGTCGAGGTGAAAATCTTCGCACGTGACAGCGGTGACGAGTTGCCGCCGGGCGTCAATCAACTGGTGCGTGTCAGCATTGCGCAGAAACGTAAGATTGGTGCGGGCGATAAGATGGCAGGGCGTCATGGTAATAAAGGCGTGATCTCGCGAGTTTTGCCGATAGAAGATATGCCTTTCTTGCCCGATGGGAAGCCCGTCGACATCATTCTCAATCCGTTAGGTGTGCCGCACCGCATGAATATTGGCCAGATCATGGAGACTCATCTGGGCTGGGCAGCAAACGAACTTGGCTTTAAAATCGCTACTCCGGTCTTTGATGGAGCCTCGGAGGATGATATTGAGGAGTTCCTGCGACGGGCGAAATTGCCTGAAAGTGGCAAAATACAGCTTTATGATGGGCGTACTGGTGAGCCATTCGACCATCCGGTGACTGTCGGTTACACATATATGCTCAAGTTGGCCCACTTAGTCGAAGATAAGGTCCATGCACGCTCAACCGGCCCATACAGCTTGATTACACAGCAGCCACTCGGCGGTAAAGCGCAGTTTGGTGGACAGCGGTTCGGTGAAATGGAAGTGTGGGCGTTAGAAGCCTATGGCGCGGCCAATATCCTACAAGAAATTCTGACAGTGAAGTCAGACGATGTTGTTGGTCGTGTCAAAACTTACGAGGCGATTGTCAAAGGCGAGAATATCATGGAACCCGGCGTTCCAGAGTCTTTTAAGGTGTTGGTCAAAGAACTGCAAAGTCTAGGTATCAATGTCGAAGTCCTTAATGAGGATGAGCAGAAGATTCAATTTGTGGAAGACACCTCGAATGATGTGATGCCGGAGTTGGGAATTAATCTGTCCGGTTTCGAGGGAGACCAATAGGCCCTGTATCGTAGGGATGTGCTTCATCACGTCCTTATCCTGTGAGATACTACAAGATAGCTGTGATGTCTCACGTTCCTACGATGTTCCTCTACCCTGGAGGTAGCATGCTCGAAGTTAATGATTTTAACGCAATCCGTATCAGCCTTGCTAGCCCCGAGCAGATTCGTGGTTGGAGCTATGGCGAGGTCACGAAACCGGAAACAATCAACTATCGTACACTCAAACCAGAGAAAGACGGCCTCTTCTGCGAACGCATCTTTGGGCCTACCAAAGACTGGGAGTGCTACTGTGGTAAATATAAACGTGTCCGTTTTAAAGGCATCGTGTGTGATAAATGTGGTGTCGAGGTGGCGCGCTCGAAAGTACGCCGCGAACGCATGGGCCATATTGAACTGGCTTCCCCTGTCAGCCATATCTGGTACTTCAAGGGAACGCCGAGCCGCATTGGCCTTTTGCTTGATCTCTCGCCGCGTAACCTTGAGCGCATCCTCTACTTTGCGCTCTATGTTGTCACTTCGCTCAACGAAGAGGCACGCCAGCGCGAACTGATGCGCATCGATACCGATATGGTAGCTCTGGAACAGGATATTGATGGCAAGGTATTAGAGCGTGTCAACCGTTTGCGTGAGCAGCGAGACCATGCTATGCGTGAAGCAGAAACGCGCTTTACACCCGCTGATCGTCAAGAGATCGAGGAACGCCGCGAGCAAGACCTGGAGAGTGCGCGCACTGCCGAAAGCGAAACCCGTGCGCAATTACGCGAGATGATGGGGCTGACGATTGAGGATGACATTACCTTCTCTCCAACTGATGCGGTCATTGTCAAAGAAGGTGATATCGTTACCTCGCGCCATCTCGATGTGCTGGAGCGTGTCGCCGAGTCGGCTCGCAATGCGATTGCCGAACAGGCCCGTCGCGAAATTGAACTGGCGATGTCTGAGGGTAAACGCGATGCCGAGCGTCTCAATCTCGATTATCAGAGCCAGATCGACTCTGCACAGACACAGTTAGAGCGTGAGCGCAAGGAGACCATCCAACGCCTGGAACAGTCGCGGCGTGACCTCGAAGGCCTCAAAAGCCAAGACCTCTTGCAGGAGAGCCGTTACCGTGAACTCAAGGACATCTTCCAGGAACCAGACATCTTTCGCGCTGGGATGGGAGCTGAAGCGGTCCTCGAACTGATTCGTGGTATTCAGCTAGACAAATTATCCGATGAGTTGCGTCGCGAGATTAGCGTGACGGCTGGCCAGCGGCGCAAGAAGGCCACCAAACGTCTCAAGGTCGTTGAGGCATTCCGCAAGTCCAAGACTTCACCGGAGTGGATGATTTTGACGGTCTTGCCCGTTTTGCCACCAGACCTGCGCCCAATGGTGCAACTGGATGGCGGACGTTTTGCCACATCCGACCTGAACGACCTCTATCGCCGTGTCATCAACCGCAATAACCGTCTCAAACGCCTGCTCGACTTGGGTGCGCCAGAGATTATTATTCGCAACGAGAAGCGCATGCTGCAAGAAGCGTGTGATGCGCTGATCGACAACGGACGACGTGGACGTGCCGTGGCGGGTTCAGGCAATCATAAGCTCAAGAGCCTGTCTGACATGCTCAAAGGCAAACAGGGCCGTTTCCGTCAAAACCTGCTCGGCAAGCGCGTAGACTACTCCGGGCGTTCTGTGATCGTGGTTGGGCCAAATCTCAAACTGCACCAGTGTGGTTTGCCGAAACGTATGGCATTGGAACTCTTCAAGCCATTCGTGATGCGCAAGCTGGTAGAGCAGAACTTTGCCCACAACATCAAGAGCGCGAAACGTTTTGTAGAGCGTGTCAAGCCGGAAGTGTGGGATGTCCTGGAAGAAGTTATCAAGAACCATCCCGTGCTGCTGAACCGTGCACCAACCTTACACCGTCTCGGTATTCAGGCTTTTGAGGCTGTGTTGGTTGAGGGTAGTGCCATTCAATTGCATCCGTTGGTCTGCTCCGCCTTTAACGCAGACTTTGATGGCGACCAGATGGCGGTTCACGTGCCGCTATCCGAAAAGGCTCAGGACGAGGCACGCCAGTTTATGATGTCCACGCGCAATCTGCTCTCTCCTGCGCATGGTGAGCCGTCAATCGGAGCTAGCCAGGACATGGTGCTTGGATGCTTCTACTTGACACAGGATCGCCCAGACAAACGGGGTCAAGGCCGCGTCTTTACCGACACCAATGAGGCCTTGCTGGCCTATGAACAAGGGTTTGTTGAGCTGCAAGCCCTGGTGAAAGTGCGTCTAGGTGATGTAGACATCTATGACCAGCCGCCGCCCGTAAAATCCACAATGAATGCCAAAGGCAAGCTGGTTGTCACAACCGTTGGACGTATCATCTTCAACGAGTCATTGCCGGAGCGTTTGCGCTTCAAGAACTATGCGATGAAGAAAGAAAACCTGAAGCAGATCATCGCAGAATGTTTCAAGGAGTACGGGCGTGTCAAGACGGTAGAACTAGCGGACGACATCAAGCGTCTAGGCTTCTCTTTTGCAACAAAAGCGGGAGCATCCATTGCGATTAGTGATGTGAAAGTTCCATCAGGCAAGGCGGAAGAGCTAGCCAAAGCCGATGCACGCATTGCAGAACTAGAAGAGCAGTATCGTGATGGTCTGATTATGACGAATGAGAAGTATCAGCAGACGGTTGATACCTGGAATATCGCGCAGGAGAATATCACCAGAATGGTTGAGGCAACCCTCGACCCGTTTGGCACAATCTACACGATTGCCAAATCTGGAGCGACGAAGGCGAAATTCCAGCAGATTCGTCAGTTGTCTGGGATGCGCGGCCTGATGGCAAGCCCATCGGGTAAGATCATTGATATCCCCGTGCGCGGAAATTTCCGTGAAGGTCTGAGCGTGTTGGAGTACTTTATCAGTAGTCACGGCGCACGTAAAGGTTTTGCAG
>DAICZM010000140.1 GCA_027311145.1 Ktedonobacterales bacterium | reverse complement strand
GATCTCAGTTGGTCGCCAGATGGCAATAGGCTGGCAATTACCTTTGTAAGCCCTGATGACTCACCAGATATCTACATCTGGGATACCGAAGAATGTATCGTCTGGCGTGCGACACGCAGTTCGCTGGGAGGCATTCCACAGTCCGCGTTTGTACAACCCACGTTGGTTCATTATCCGAGCTTCGATGGGCGCGAGATTCCTGCATTTCTCTACCTGCCTCAAGATCGGCAGCGAGATATTCCTATAGTCATAAATGTACATGGTGGGCCAGAGGGACAGGCGTTGCCGATCTTTAATCCCGTCAACCAATATCTGGTACAGCGCGGCTATGGTGTGCTGGCCCCTAATGTGCGTGGTAGCACAGGTTATGGCTACGAGTATCAGAGCCTGGACGATGTGCGTTTGCGTATGGATTCGGTCAAGGACCTACAGCATGCCGCGCTTTGGTTGTGCGAGAGTGGCATCGCGAATCCTCGCTGTATTGTGGTGATGGGTGGTAGTTATGGTGGTTTTATGGTACTAGCGGCGGTCACCAATTATCCCGACTTGTGGGCAGCGGCGGTAGATATCGTAGGTATAGCCAACTTTGTGACGTTCCTGGAAAACACAGGCCCCTGGCGACGCAAATTGCGCGAAGCGGAATATGGCAGTCTGGAGCAGGATCGCGAGTTCTTAGAGCAGATTTCGCCCATTCACAAGGTCGATGCAATCACAGCCCCAATGTTTGTCATTCACGGCGCGAATGATCCCCGTGTGCCTGTTGGCGAGGCGGAACAGATCGTGCAGGCACTCAAGAAACGCAATGTGCCTGTCGAGTACCTGCGTTTTGAGGATGAGGGACATGGTCTTATCAAACGTTCTAACCGTCTGGTGGCCTATCCCGCGATTGCGCGTTTTTTAGAGCAATACCTCGGCTAGCTTCTGTACGAGCAGGGGTAGCAAGACATGCGCGTCGCCTACGATTCCGAGATCGGAGTGTTTGAAGATAGCGGCGCGCTTGTTTTTGTTGATCGAGACAATGTAGCCCGCTTTGCGAATGCCGGCGATGTGTTCGGGTGCGCCACGGATGCCGAAGGCGATGTAGAGGTTGGGCGAGATGGCGTGTCCTGTCAGGCCAATCTGTGCCTGTTTGGGCAGCCAACCTTTGTCGGCCACGTTGCGTGTTGCGCCGATGGCGGCATGGAGTTGTTGGGCAAGCTGATAGAGTGGGGCGTAATGTTCTGGTCCGTCCATCCCCATGCCTACGCCAAGCACGGTGGCGGCTGATTCCAACTGCGCGCTGTCCGTGCCTTGAGAGGTGTGAGCAAGAATGTGTGTGTGTATGTGTTTGCCTAGATCGGGGATAGCTAGCATCTCTAGCGGCGCGTGGCGGCTGAAATCGGGTTGCGCGGCGGTGAGCATGCCGGGACGCAGGGTTGCCATCGCGGGTGTCGTATGCGAGAGGATGGACGAGATAATGCTGCCACCAAAGGCAGGTTTGTATTGTAGGAGGCGTTGCTGTTCATCAAGGCCGAGGTCGATACAATCGCCAGTCAGGCCAAGTTTGAGGCGAGCGGCGATACGAGGGGCGAGGTCACGTCCATTGGCTGTTGAGCCAAAGAGGACGATGGCGGGCTGATAGCGTGTGATAGCATTGGCTAGAACGGCTGTGTAGCCTTCTGTAGTGTAGTGTGTCAGGGCGGGGTCAGCGGCGATATAGACACGCTCAGCTCCGTAGGCGGCCAGGGTAGGAGCAAGGTCAGCAACCTGTGGTCCGCCCAGCAGGACTGCCACGAGTTCACCCTGTATCTGCGCGGCGAGTGCGTTGCCTTTGCCGAGTAGCTCGAAGGAGACAGGTCGGAGAGTGTTCTGCGCATGCTCGGTAATCACCCAGACGGCTTTGCCAGTTAATGGCGCACCAAGGCGTAGTGGTGTGGCTGTTGGTATTACGGCGTGGGAGCGTTTTGTAGCCGATGCAGAGAGCAGAGCGCGCTCTTGCAGGTCAGCGAGCAGTAAGTCGATGGCCAGTGCGGGATTGCTCTCTGCAATGATTCGTCCCGCACGAGCAGAGGTATCGGCTTCGACGTTGGCCACCCAGGTGGGTGAGCCAGTTTGACCGATGAGGCTGAGGTCGAGGGCGAGATCAGCGGCCGTGAGGACTTGGATGCGCTCTCCTGCCTGTTGGCTCGCGGCCTGTATCTCGTGTTCGTTGGGCCAGAGTCCTGCATTGAGGCGTTCGGCAGCCGTGAGCAGGGCAGGCATGGGGACGCGCAGGGTCTCGCTGCCATCGTCGGTTTCGCGGGTGGCGATCACTATTTTTTGCCCATGCTCCATTTGCAGTGCGACCTGTTGTAGCGCGCTGACCTGTGGTAGGGCGAGCATTTCCGCTAGTTCGGGACCGACTTGGGCCGTTTCTGCATCGACGCTATGACGGCCACAGAAGATAAGATCGGGTGAGATGGGAAACAGGTGTTGGATGGCGTCTGCCAGTGTGCGCGCTGTGGCGGCGGTATCGGCCCCTGCGAAGGCGCGGTCATTGAGATGAATAGCGGTATCGGCCCCCATGGCTAAAGCGGTTGCAAGGGCCGTGCGTGCCTGTGGGGGTCCCATCGTGAGGGCGACGACTTTACCTCCATGCAGATCGCGCAGGCGGATGGCCTCGGTAAGCGCGTAGACATCCAGTTCGTTGATTTCTAGCGGAATGCCTTCACGCACGAGACGACGTGTCTGCTGGTCGAAGCGCATTGCTGAAACGAGGGGAACTTGTTTGATGCAGACCACGATGGTCAGCGGGCCAATAGCTGTTTGTGTGAATGGCTGTGTTTCCATCCCAAATCCTCTTTTCGTCGGTTAAGAGCTACGTATGCTAGTGCCATTATCGCACGCAGGCGGCAGGATTGTTGGTGACATTGCTTCTTGAGTGGCGGTCCATACGTATATAAGGTGCATAGATAAGATGCAAGGCATGCGTTAAGCCTGGAAGCGTAGTGTATTCCAGGAAGGAAAGTATCATGGGTAGTTCATTTCGCGTCGGTAGTATTGCAGGTATCGACATTTATATTAATCCGAGCTGGTTTATTGTGATTGTGTTTTTGACTATCTCGCTGGCGATTGGCTGGTTCCCTTCGCTCGTGCCAGGGTATACGACAGCTGCATATGTGTTTCTCGGTTTACTGGCCTCGTTGTTGCTGTTTGTTTCGGTGTTATTGCATGAGTTGGCCCATTCGCTGGTGGCGCGTGCGCGTGGCTTGCCCGTGAAAAGTATTGTGTTGTTCATCTTTGGGGGTGTTTCCAATATTGAGCAAGAGCCAGAGCGTCCGGGTGTAGAGTTTCAGATGGCCTTTGTGGGACCACTGGTGAGCCTGTTGATCGGTGGCCTTGCGTTTCTGGTGTTGTACCTGCTTGGTGGGAGCAGGTCGCCGCTGGGTGCAGTGTTCACCTATCTCGCGGCGTCAAATGTGCTGTTGGGCATTTTCAACCTGATCCCGGGTTTTCCGCTCGATGGTGGGCGCGTGTTGCGCTCGATCATCTGGAAAATCACCGGAGATTTTCGTAGGGCGACACGTATTGCAACGATTGTGGGTGAGGTCATTGCCTATCTGTTGATTATGGGAGGCATTTTGCTCTTCTTCACGGGTAATACGTTTAGTGGCATCTGGATTGGTTTTACGGGGTGGTTTTTGCTGAGTGCGGCCCAGTCATCGAATGCGCAGGTGGCTTTTGATACGGCATTTCGTGGCGTGGTGGTGAGTCAGGTGATGGATACACATGTGGAGACAGCACCGGCGAACATTTCAGTGCAGCGGCTTGTCGATGAATACTTTCTGCCCCATGCCTTGCATTCGGCCTTTGTGATGCAGGGAGAGCGTTTTGCGGGCATTATCACGCTGAACGAAGTGCGTCATATTGTGCGTGAAGAGTGGAGTAAAACGGTAGTGGGTTTGGTGATGACTCCTGTAGAGCGGTTTCAGGTGGCGAAGCCGCAGCAGCCAATCGGTGATGCTTTGAAGCTGATGGTTGCGCAAAAAATGAATGAGTTGCCGGTAGTGGAGGATGGTCAACTTGTGGGGGTGCTGTCGCGTGAGGGTATTGTGCATTATATCGAGGTGCGGCGTAGTTTAAATGTGAAAAGTGTGGCGTAAGGGGCGAATAATGGACAACAAGCAACGTCGTTGGTGTATAACGGCGTTGTTTGTTGTAGCGGGTCATGAGAGACTTAGACGAGCAGCACAACCTTGCCGGTTGTTTTGCGGGCAGCGATAGCGTGATGGGCAGCGGCAGCATCGGCAAGAGGGAAGGTTTGCCCCACGACGATCTGGAGCTTGCCGCTGGCGAGGTATTGCATGAGGTCAACAATGGCGGCGGCGACGCGGTCTGCGCGGCTGAGCCATGCGGTGAGCCAGTAGCCGATGACGGCTTGGTTTTTGTACATCAACTGGATGCCAGAAAACTGCACCATTTGCCCACTGGCGGCTCCGAAAACGACCATGCGCCCGAAAGGGGCTAGGGATTGCAGGTTTTTCTCGGCGACATCGCCGCCAACCATTTCCATGATGATATCGACGCCTTTGCCGTTGGTGGCCTGTTTCACCTGCTCGGCCCAGTCCGGTTTGCTATAGTTGATGACAACGTCGGCTCCCAGTGAGTGTACAAGGTCGAGTTTGGCCTCGGTGCTGGCTGTGCCGATGACGGTGCCGGCTCCCATCAGTTTGGCAATCTGGACGGCGAGTGTGCCAACGCCACCAGCAGCGGCATGGACCAGCACGCTCTCCCCTGCTTGCAGATGTGCAGACTCGCGTAAAATCTGATAGGCGGTTAGGCCCTGCACGGGAAAGGCGGCGGCATGGGTGAAATCAAGTATTTCGGGAATGGGAATGACGCTATGTGCGTTGGCAATGGTATATTCGGCGTAGCCACCGTCGCAAAAAGCGGCCACGCGCATGCCTTCGTGCAAGGTGGTTACCCCTTCGCCCAGGGCGGCAATCGTGCCGGCGACTTCAAAGCCGAGGATGATGGGTGTGCGCGTGCGTGTCAAGTAGGTTCCCTGGCGTTGCATCAGGTCGGCATAGTTGATGCCGGCGGCGGCAACCTTGATGAGTACCTCGCCTGCTTTTGGCTGTGGCGTCTCAACTTCTGAGAGACGCATGACCTCTGGTCCACCAAGCTCAGTAATACGTATTGCTTTCATATGGATCCTTTTGATTTTTTATGGGAGACACCTGAATCTTCTGTCCTGTCCTGTATTGTATCATGTATGACCTGAATCTAGAGTGTGTGGGCGTCTTCTGATCAAGTGGGACAAAAAGCTCGCTGATTGTATCAAGAAATGGAGAGAAAAACGTAGTAACTAGGATAATGAGTTTATCAAGATTGTTGTGCAAGGTGTAGAGGGTGGTGTTCATTGAGCATCATCCCAAATCTCATCGTTCTCTATTGATATGTTTTGAAACATTTTGATACACTATAATTAGTGAGAAGAAAGTACCGATGCGCTATACAAATTTGGTAAAACTTGTACACTATGTCATGTGTCCATTCTATCAGCGCGTGCCTGATCGCGTGGTAACTTTCAAAGGAATTATTCATCGGTCTTATTCCTGCATTTTTTCTACGCGGGGATAGTCAGCAAGCATTCTTACAGCAACGGGGAAGAAGGGCAAATCGAGGACGATGCACCCACTGTGAAAGCGAAAGAGCGTCTCGAAAGAATGCTGTTTAGAACGTGTCAGGTAAAGAGAGTCATGGGTGGTCAATGCAATAGATGTGACCGTCTCAGGCGAGGTGAACGAATGGACAAAATGGACAGCCATCGGACGAAAGCGCGCGTGCCGGGACGATGGCAGAAGCGACCAAACCAGAAGAAGAATGATGTGAGTAGGCGTATATGGCAAAGTATGAAGACATATAAGCGGCTTTTTGTGACGGGCGTGCTTTTAGTGGTGTTGCTGGGATTGCTGTTTGGGATTGCCAGTAAGCTGAGTGCGCCAGTGGTGAGTACTGCGCCGCCGGATGTGACAACGGTGAGTTATAGTGGGTTTGTGGAGCAGATTGAGGCGGGCAATGTGCTGGCGGTGGCGATACAGGGGAATAAGTTGGCGGGTTTATTAAACAAGGGGCTGGGTGCGTCAACGGGTGCGGTGGTGCAGGTGACCCCAACGCCAGCAGGGCAGGCAAAGACGGCCAATGTGAATTATGTGGCATGGGCACATGCGATGAGCGCGAGTGGTTCGTCATTGACCAGCCCAGCGCAATCATTGGTAGACCCGTCAACGTCGATCTATACGCAGGCTCCAGCGGGCAGTATGACCCAATTGATGGCTTTGTTGTTGGCAAAGCACGTGACTATTATGACGCAGGCGGTGCAACAGAGTACGGGATGGTTGAGCGTGATCTGGAAGTTTTTGCCGCTGGTCATTTTAGTGTTTTTGCTTGTGGGGTTCATTTCAGCGAATAGCAATAAGCGCATGACCCGTGGGATGGATGATCGCATCAGTCAAATTGGCAAGAGCCGAGCAAAGCGTTTTGTGCGTGCAAAAGAGGCGAGTACCTCACAGCCGGCTGCAAAAAGTGTGGCGGAACGTCCTGGGAAAGCGTTGCCAACGGGAGCCAAGGCAGTGCAATTGCAAGTGCCGCTGGCAGTGCCGGTGACGTTTGCGGATGTGGCGGGCATTGACGAGGTGAAGGCTGACCTGGAAGAGATCGTGCGTTTTCTGCGCAGCCCGGAGCAGTTTAAGCGTTTGGGTGCGCGTATTCCGCGTGGAGCCTTGTTGGTTGGTCCACCTGGGACTGGGAAGACGTTGCTGGCAAGGGCAGTGGCGGGTGAGGCGAATGTGCCATTTTTCAGCATGAGCGCATCTGAATTTGTTGAAATGTTTGTGGGAGTGGGGGCGAGTCGTGTGCGTGATCTCTTTAATCAAGCGCGTCAGGCGGCTCCATGTGTCGTCTTTATTGATGAAATTGATGCGGTGGGACGGAAGCGTTCGATGCGTATCAATGGCAATGATGAGCGCGAGCAGACATTAAATCAACTGCTGATAGAGCTAGATGGTTTTAACGAGCGGCAAACCGTTGTGGTGCTGGCAGCCACAAACCGCTTAGATATTCTGGATAAGGCTATGTTGCGACCGGGCCGTTTTGATCGCCGGATCATGGTTTCGTTGCCGGACCGCGTGGGGCGTGAGGCCATTTTGAAGGTTCACACGCGCAAAACGCCGCTGCATGAAGGGGTGAGTCTGGAGCGTTTGGCCCGTATGACGACGGGCATGAGTGGCGCGGACTTGGCGAACCTGGTCAACGAGGCGGCTTTAGGGGCGGCGCGTGACGACCTGGCGACGGTGACGCATCCCTGTTTTGAGGATGCGCTGGCGCGTGTGCAGCTTGGCGCGCTCCGTCCGTTGGTAATGAGTGAGGCAGATCGGCGTACTATTGCCTTTCACGAGGGTGGTCATGCGCTGGTGGCACATTTGTTGTCCGAAGCGGATAGTGTGAACCGTGTGACTATTCTGCCGCGAGGTCAAAGTCTTGGTGTGACGCAATTCATGGCAGAGGAAGATCGCTATAACTATAGCCGTGAGATGTTGATGGCGCGGATTGCAGTTGGTCTGGGTGGGCGCACTGCCGAAGAGCTTATCTTTGGTCAGGAGCGTATCACGACAGGGGCGGAGAATGATCTGCAAGTCGTGACAGGTATTGCACGGCGGATGGTGACGCGCTGGGGTATGAGCAAGGAGCTTGGGGTGATGTTTGTGGAGGTGAATGCGGGTGAGGCAGAATTTGGGCTGAATATGCGCCGTACTGAGCCAGCCGATGTGTCGATGGCGCACACGTTGGCTCTCGATGCAGCAGGGCGTCCGCAGCAGATGCGCAAGCGCATGGTGGCAATGGCAAGCGAGACCATGTCGGCTGTTGGTCGTAATAACACTGGGGCAACCCTGAATGCTCTGATTGATGCAGAGGTGCGTGCGATCCTTGAAGAAGGGCGTGCGATGGCCTGGCAGTTGTTGGTTGAGCATCGTGAGCAACTGCACCTGATAGCCGAGACGTTGATGGTCTGTGAACAATTGGACCGTGTGCAGTTTGAGGCCTTGTTGGCCGAGGGTTAAACGGCTTCTCACCGTTCTTGGCACGCTTGTTGGAAGGCACGGGCAAAGAGGGCAAGCGAGCCAAAGCGTTCAGCGGGCTTTTTTGCTAGCGCGTGCAGAATAACGTGATCAAGGGCAGTGGGAATGCTGGTGTTAAACTGTGATGGTGGCTGCGGTGTCAAGGTCAAGTGGAGATGTCGCATGATAGCTTCCGCTTGACCCTGGAAGGCGGGGCGTCCTGTCAGTAATTCGTAGGCGAGTGCGGCCAAGCCATATTGGTCGGAGGCAGGCAGATAGTGTTTGTGCCAGCATTCGGGGGCTAGGTAGGGATAGCCGGCTTGTTGTTGCTGTGGGAGAAGAGCTTGTGCGACTGGCCCGAAATCTGTTAAGAAGACGTGGAGTGTGCGTATGTTTTTGACGTGTTCGCGCAGTAAGATGTTAGTTATTTTGAAATTGTGGTAGACGATCTCGCGCTCGTGGGCGTGTTCGAGTGCGCTGGCAAGCTGTGTGACAATGGCGACGGTCTCTTTGAGCGAGAGTGTGTGGGAAGGGCGTTGGAGCAGCAGGTCTTCGAGAGAGCCTCCGCTGCAATAGGGCATAGTTTTGTAGAGAAAGGGAATGCCACTCACATACGACTTTCCATGTGTGAATAAGGGTAAGATGTGGGGATGGTGAAGACGTGCGAGGAGTTCTTTTTCCTGCTGAAAGATGGTAGTGGTGCTATCTGCATAGTCAAGGGATTTGCTGGGTAGTATGCGCAATTGTAAGGATTTTAGGGCGACATGTTCTTCGCGTAGGCGGTCGTAGGTGTAGTAGACATCACTAAGTGCGTTATGTCCCAGGGGTCTGATAAGCTGGTAACGGCCAAGATGCTGTCCGGCCAACGAGATTTTAGCGGTGGGGCGTGTCTCGCGCTGCTCAACTGTTTGTATGGCTAGGGGGTTTGTGGTAGGTGGGCGCCGGGAGCTTTCAAGGGGTGTTAGTGGAGTTGTTGTGACTGGAGAACTTTCGGGGGGTGTGGGTGTTGTCGATGCGGAAGAGATTTGCGGTAAAGCAAGCAGTGGGGTGGTAGATGCTTGCCAGGTGAGGGGAATGATTGGCATTGCCCAATAATATTTTTGCATGCTGTGTTGAACGAGGCGGTTGAGGAAGAAATGCGAGCTGCTTTCTTCCCTGCTCACGATGATCGCGAAGGGCAGATGTATGCCTTGCAGGTAGAGGGTATAGGCTTCTAAGGGAGTTGCGATGAGCAGGGGATGGTAGCCATGGGAGAGCAGGCGGTGGGCGACAGCGTTGCCGCGCTCCTGCTGTGCATCAACCAAAAAAACTGTGCGTGTCGATAGCATGGGAATGATGCGTGATTGTTTGATAGATGGGTTACTCTGAATATGCTGTAGCGCAAGCAGGAGTTGCTGGAATGAAAATTCTATCTGCTCGCCGGAAAAGAAGATGCTTTGTATTTCATCGTATGCCATCATATCTCCCCTATATACACCACAATCCCCACCGGTGTAGTGTACTGTTTTGTCCGATAAGCGTAGTAAAAGAGTAAGTTGTGCGCGTTGTTACACAACCGTTTTAGGATAAGAAAACACCCAGGTGTTGGAAAATCAAGGGCGTGTAATTGCTCGATACCATGATGCACGAAAACTGTGCAATTGTCAATATCTCTTGAGCTGTTAGCTGAGCATATCTTCTAGCTGACCATATCTTCAGTGAACCAGATCCATCCACGTGCATCGACGAAGACGCCGACCCCGATGCGATGGAGTGTGGTGCTGGTAAGGTGGATGCGATGCCATCCGGTGGGTGGCTCATTCCACATGCTTTCTTGGATGTTGTAGACTCCGCCCCAGGGAGTTGGATAAGGTCCGGCTAAGCCGATGTTTTCGCCGCAATCGGTATAGCCAGCGAAGCCTTCGTTGGCGATGCGTTGGCATTGGTCTTCGCCGTTGGGGCAGGTGTGGCTAAAGCCGCAGTGGACCATGTTCCAGCTATGGAGGCGTGCGCCGCCGGCCAGAGTGGGATTCCAGAGGAAGGGATAGAGGCCAAGTTGAGCGCGATTACTGTTAATCAGGGCGAAAAGTTGCTGGGTCAGTTGTATCTCTTGTGCGCTCATGGCAGGGGGTGGGCCATAGGGTGCAACGCCTGAGCCTGAGGCAGGAATATTGGTTGGTGCTGCTGGTGGGAGCGTGGATGTTTGCGGTGTCGTTGGTGTCGGTTGCATGGCTCGAGAGGTGATGGCGGTTGGTGCGGTCAGTGCGGGTTGTTGTGCGACCTGTAAGCTATTGCTAAGAAGGGAGGAATGAGGAGGAATTTCGCTAGTCTGTTCTGAGGAACAGGCTGTTACCAAGAGCAGCAAAGCGAGTAGTAGGGATAAAAAGGGAATTTTTCGAGCCACAGTATATTTTCTCCTCTCCTGACATTGCGTTCGTCGTATGACAAAGGTTGTATC
>DAICZM010000013.1 GCA_027311145.1 Ktedonobacterales bacterium | reverse complement strand
ACCATGTTCCGGCAACGCATGGTAGCGGGCATCACTCTCTACCAATTATGCTATAGGTGCGAAAATTCCTGCTTGGACCGCCTGTACGAGATGCGCGATGTCTGGGGCAAGCACGCGATCTTGTTCCAGTTTGGCAACCCGTGCGCGCACGAGCTCATAGGCTATCTGTACGCCCACGCCAGGTTTGAGTGGCTTGCGAAATTCCAGCATTTGGGCTGCGCACATCAGTTCGATGGCGATGATCTGCTGAGCCTTTTCCACGATACTCATGGCTTTATGCGCGCTGGTAACACCCATACTGACGAAATCTTCCATGCCTGCTGAGGTTGGAATAGAGTCGATGCTGGCCGGATGAGCCAGTATCTTGATCTCGTTGACAAGGGCCGCAGCCACGTATTGCGTAATCATAAAGCCAGAGTTCAAGCCTGGATTGGGTGTCAGGAAAAGCGGCGCGCCACCCTCGTCCCAATCATGCGGTCCCATCAGCCCGTAAATGCGCCGTTCCGCGAAACTGGCGAGTTGCGTGATTGCGATGCCGAGGATATCGAGGGCTAGTGCTAATGGTTGCCCGTGAAAATTGCCACCGCTTAGCACGTCGCCCTCTTCTGGGAAAACCAGCGGATTGTCGGTCACGGCATCTAGTTCGCGTGCGAAGATATCTGCACAATAGCCCAGAGCATCGCGCACTGCTCCGAAGACTTGGGGAGCGCAACGCATGGTGTAGGGGTCCTGTACGCGCGCGCAGTTCTCGTGGCTGAGCTTGATCTCGCTATCGCGTAAGAGCGAACGCAGATGGGTCGCGCTCTCCTGCTGTCCAATCTGACCACGGCGGCGATGGATGCGCTCGTCGAACGGGATATGGCTGCCCATCATGCCCTCGATACTCATAGCGCAGGCCACTTCAGCAGTTTGGAGCAGGGTTTGTGCATCGGCCAGAGCTAGTGTCGCGATGGCTTCCATCAGATGTGTACCGTTAATAAGAGCCAACCCCTCTTTGGCTTGTAGGTTTAGCGGTATTTGTTTCACGTGAAACAATACCTCAGCCCCAGTGTGGCGTTGCCCTTGATAGATAGCTTCACCCTCGCCAATCAGCAGGAGTGCAAGATGAGCTAATGGAGCCAGGTCGCCACTGGCCCCGACTGAGCCGCGTGAGGGGATAAGCGGATAAACGTTGGCGTTGAGTAATGCAATCAACAGTTGCACGACGGCGACGCGCACACCGGAGTGGCCGCGTGCCAGACTTGCCGCCAGCAGCAGCATCATGGCGCGGGTAACTTCTTCAGTGAGTGGTTCGCCTACGCCTGCCGCATGACTGCGCAGCAGGTTATGCTGTAGCTCAACAAGGTGATCGGCGGTGATGCGCACGCTACTCAGGTGTCCAAAGCCGGTTGTTACGCCGTAGACCTTGTGCCCCTCTGCCGCCAGTAGATTAATCAGGGCGCGTGCTGCTTCAATGCGTTGTAGGGCTTCCGTACCAAGCGTCACGGAAGCATGCTGGCGTGCGACCGCCAGCACATCGTCGGGTGTGAGGGCCTGTCCGTTAATATGGACATGAGATGGATAGGTGTGTGGCTGTGTCTCTGTTGTCTTCTGCATAGAAGTGAATCCTTTCCTGGCATCATTGCCTTGCATTGTAGCATAGTCAAAAAGAGGACAGATGTAAATAGGGGCTTGTTTCACGTGAAACATTTTACTGTCGAATGTTCGCCACAATTTGAGCCAGTGGCGCAATCACGAGCAAGGCAATCGTCATCATGAGCAAGGGTGTGTTAACAACATGGGTGAGGAAGGTTAGCGATGAAGGGGCCAGCAGGACGAAAAAATACAGGCTTTGCGCTAGTCCCGCGTATTTGCCCCAGACCGTTGAACCGAAACGCACGGGCTGCGCAAAAAGAAAATAGCTGCTCAGGGCAGCTAATAAGGGCAAGACAAAACGCAGGACCATCACCAGAGCCAGCCAGAGCGGTAGCACATTGTTCTGAAGCAGGATCGTTGTGAGAGCCAGATAGAGACAGAAATCAGCTTCGCCGTCGGCAATCTGTCCCAGTTTGCTCTGCGTTTTGCTCAGACGCGCTACTTGCCCATCCAGTATGTCAGTGACGACGCCAAAGAGAAAGACGCTCAATGCCATGTCCGACGCCGTTGGCAATCCGCCCACGATTCTTGCCAGAAGATAACTTGCCCCCAAAGCACGTAGCCATGTGAACAAGTTGGCGAGGCCCACGCTCGGATAGAGCGATGCTTGTTCGGTTGGCAAAGACGTGGAGCGACGGTGCAGGCCGAGATGCCAGAAGAGGTCGCTCTGCTGCCACGTAACACAGAACAGCAATCCGGGCAGTAGGCGCAAGGTTGCGCCCACTCCTGCAAAGAAAAGAGTCGCGAGCAGAATACTCAGTGTCAATACACCCATCAACAGCGTGACGCGCAACCAGGAACGTGTCAGCGTGGGTTGCTGTTTGGCAGTTGCGAGGGACATATTCCAAGAGCGCAACAAAAAACGTCCCCAAGCACGTGGACTAAAGCCATCGGCGCGCAGTGTTGTTAGCAGTTCAACAACAAACTGATTTTCACTCTGGATGGGCTGTTGCATACAGGCGTTCCTCGCACTTTTTGAGATGTTCTCTGAAAATATGATTACGCTTCTCTTTTTATTTTCCAGGCTTCGATCACGCAATGCAGCGGAATCTCGGCAAGCCAAGGTCCTTGCTGCGAATTAGCTACTAGCTCCTCTGTTGGTTCGGGTTCCTCGAACGCGGAGACGAGCAGATCGTTGGCGCGCAAGACGCGAAAATACCAGGAGAGCGGGCGATGATAGGTATTCGTGTAGACCGTTGATGCCGTTTTCCAGGGGACTTGCGCAGTGGCAATTTCGCGGTAGCGGCTCATTTTGCGCCAGATGGTGGTCACAGGATACATGTATTCGATATCCCAACCAGAGGTATCCATCTTATCAAAGCATGGGTGTGAGAGACTGGCCACAAAGCGTCCCTGTGATCGCAGCAGACGCGCAACCTCTTGAATGGCCCCATCGGCATGTTCGATATCCATGAGAGCCATATTGCAAATAACCAGATCGAACATCCCCTCTTCGAGCATTGAAAGATGGGTGGCATCAGCGACATGGTAGACGATGCCGAGCGGGTTCTGGGCCTCACGTGCCCTTGCGCGTTCAATAATCGGCGCGTTGGCGTCTACACCAATGACCGTTGCACCTTGACGCGCAAAACGACGGCTCAAGTAACCGTTACCACAGGCGAGGTCCAGCATGCGTATTCCTTTGACAGCACCCGCGAGCCGAATCAAGGGCGGGTCAATCAAGGCGCGATGCCAGAGGTCACCCGTGTCGCCCATCTTCTCATCCCACCATGCCGCCATCTGCTCCCAACCAGAAGTACTCATATGTATGGTCCTTTCCATTGAGGTGGACACAAGAAAAACAATGTTTCACGTGAAACATCACACTATTGTGCCCCAATCTATCCTACGAAAATGTTGTGGATAAGGTTGACTCCAAAATGGTAGCCAATCTCGTGGTAGTCCTTAATCGACCAGAAGGCCAGCTCGGCGCGTTTACCTACCTCGATGCTGCCGATCTGTTCGTGCAGAGCCAGGGCGCGTGCGCCGTTGATGGTCGCGGCTGTCAGTGCCTCTTCCAGCGACATACCCATCGCGGACATTGCCAGTTCCAGCATCATCTGCATATTCTCACAGTACGATGTGCCAGGATTAAAGTCTGTTGCCAGGGCTACCGAGAGACCCGCGTCGATAAAGCGTCGTGCTGAGGGATAGGGACTGCGCAAGCTATAGGAGCAGCCAGGGAGTAGAGTGGCGACCACACCAGCCTGACGCATTGCGTGGAGATCGTCGTCACTGGTATAGTCGAGGTGATCTGCCGAGGTTGCCCCCAATTCTGCGGCAAGGCGTGCGCCCCCGGACGGACTAAGCTGATCGGCATGTAGTTTGAGGGCGTAGCCCAGTTCTTTGGCACGGGTCAGAATGCGGCGACTCTCGTCAAGCGTGAAGGCTTCGCGTTCGCAGAAGACATCACAGAAGCGTGCTAAGCCGACAAAGGCGGGTAGCATCTCTGTCGTCAACAGGTCTACATACTCCGTGCGCCGCTCACGATACTCCGGCGGTATACTGTGCGCACCGAGGAATGTTGGCACAATACGAATACGATGTTGAGTATGCAGGTTTTCCAGTGCATTTAATTGATTGATGAGGCGTAAGCAGTTCTCTTCGCTCGTTGTATGCAGGCCGTAGCCTGTCTTGATCTCGACTGTTGTTGTGCCAGAGTGGCGCATACGTTGCAGGCGTTGTTGTGCCAGCGTGAGCAGGGTTTCATTGCTCGCGGCACGGGTGGCTTTCATCGTCGTGAGGATGCCGCGCCCCTCGGCCAGCAGTGTGCCATAGCTGACGCCAGCGCGGCGCAGGTGAAATTCTTCGCTACGGTCGCCCGCAAATACCAGATGTGTATGAGAATCTACCAAGCCGGGCGTGATAACGGCTTCTTGCGCGTCAACAAGGTGTAGGGTGGTGTGTTGAGCAAGTGCGTGGATAAACTGTTCGGAGCCGTCTCCAATCCAGGTGATGAGGCCATTATGCAACGTGAGAGCGGCATGCTCAATGACCTGGAGTGGACCTGTTGCATTGTGCAATGGCGTTTGTGCGATGGTGACTAGTTGTCCAATGTTGTGTATTAGCGTGTCGACCGGTATAGCCGACGAAAGCGGATTAGGTTCTGGCATTGTTTTGTTGCTCCTTCATCTCTATTTTCCCTATCACGTTATAGCACATACTGGAACGCAGGCAATAACTAACCTCTTGCTGAAAAGCCCTGCTACATGGTACAGTGGTAGCAGGATATTTTTTCACCCACCAGGATAATCGTCTCTATCATGGGTGTGGTGTTTCACGTGAAACATTGCATGTTTCACAATGGGTGTGGTGGAAATCGTTTCATCGCGTTCACCAAACGTTCATCGTCATCCTATTCTACCCAACAGTGGATAGTAGGGACCGATGTATCGCGTCCGCATCAGCAGGAGATTCGTTGCATGAGCATTGTAGATGCCGCTATTGGCAGCATGCTTCCTGTTTTTGTCAAGCCGCCGATCACGCAGGAGCAACTCAAACGTTATGCCAGTGCGTCCGGCGATTTTAACCCAATTCATCTCGATGAAGATGCGGCACGGCGTGTGGGCTTGGATGGTGTGATTGCGCACGGTATGCTGAGTATGGCCTTCCTCGGACAGTTCATCAAGCAGCAGATTGCCACTATTCCTGGTGCGCAATTGGCGCGTCTGCATGTACGTTTCGCCAGCATGGTGCGTCTTGGTGATACTCTGACCTGTCAGGGCATCATTCAGGAACGTTCAAGTACTGTGGACGGGCACGAACTGGTGAGTGTCGAATGTTGGGTACAGAATCAGCACGGCGAAAAAGTTACACTGGGCGACGCCGTCGTTTTGCTGACGTAAGCCCGACAGGTTGTAACGTCCTTTTTTCTACAATGACGTATGACATTCCTTATAGGATCATCAGAGGAGATGCACCGTATGATCGGTGAAAAAACCATGACTATGCAGGAGTTGCGCGTCCTGTATGACCTCTCGATCTACAACTGTGTTCACTTCGGCTCTTATACTGAGGTGATCTATGAAGATCAGCAACAGACACGTGAGATGACGAATATTCAGGTTGCGCAAGAGGCCACGCAGTTAGGGGCTGGCTTGCGTGAACTTGGCATTCAGCAGGGTGATCGCGTGATGGTGATGATGCTGAACTGCCCTGAAGTGATTATCTCGTATCAGGCTATTGCTCGCGCCGGGGCGACTATTATCCCTGTCTTGCCGCTCTTGAAGGGGCAAGAAATTTACTACATTGCGGAGAACTCTGGGGCCAAAGCGATCATCACCAGTCCACAACTGCTTCCCCTGCTTCAGAGCGCGCTGGTAAACCTTTCCTCTATGCAGTATATTCTCTCAACCGGCATCGTCTCCAGTGATGCGTCACCTCTTCAATCCACAAGCGCGCCGCGTCTGCTCGCCTATGCCGATGTGATAACACGCGGAGCGCACAAAGCGGATAGGTATCTGGGTGATCTGGATGGTATGACGCCCAATCCCGATGACACTGCTGTTATGCTCTATACCTCTGGTACAACGGGACGACCAAAAGGTGTGCTACTCTCTCACCGCAACCTGATTGCTAATGCTGTTGGAGGCAGAGGGCCAGAAGCGGAACTTGAACCGCATAAGATGGAGATTCAACTTGCTGTTCTGCCACTCGCACATGCCTTTGGTATTCTTGTCTCAAACCTTTCTTATCTGAGTGGTGTGAAAATCATCATGCACCCGCGCTTTGACACGACCGCCGTGCTTGCGGCGATTGAACGTCATCATATTGAAGCTTTCGCCGGCGTGCCGGCGATGTTTGTCGCTCTGCTTTATTCACCAGACGCCGATAAATATGACACCAGCAGTTTGAAATATTGCGCCAGCGGCTCTGCGCCGCTGCCCGTCGATATTCTGCTCGGCTTTGAGAAGAAGTTTAATTGTCCAATTCGCGAGGGGTATGGTCTCTCGGAAGCCAGTGCAGCTCTGACCTCGCATGGGGCAAATATGGTGCGCAAGCCAGGCTCGGTGGGTGTGCCAATCCCAGGTGTGGAGATACGCATTGTTGATGAGCATGACAATCCATTACCGACGGGCGAAGTCGGTGAGGTGATTGCGCGTGGTCCCAATATCATGAAGGGCTATTTTAATATGCCTGCTGAGACACAGGCGGCTATGCGCAATGGCTGGCTGCACACGGGTGATATGGGCCGTTTTGATGAGGATGGCTATCTTTACATTGTTGAACGCAAAAAAGATCTGATTATTCGCGGCGGTTTTAACATTTATCCGCGTGATGTCGAAGAGGTATTAACCTCACATCCCGCTGTCATTGAGGCGGCTGTCGTCGGTGTGCCATCGGAACGCATGGGTGAAGAGGTCAAAGCATATGTAGTGATACGCACGCCTGTTGACGCGGAAACACTGATGGTCTATTGCCGCGAACATCTGGCAAACTATAAAACACCCAGCCAGATTGAGTTTCTCAGTGCGTTACCGCGCAATGCTATTGGCAAGATCGACAAAAAGGAGCTACGCAAATATCATGTCAATTGAAATGCCGATTGAAGATGCCTCGCTTACACAACTGCAACACGTTCCTATCGACAATGTGATGAGCATTATTGACGAGGGGCTGGTTCATTTGCCAAGTTATCGCGAACTGTATTATCGCTGGGAACGCCAGCAGTGGAAGGCGCAAGATATCGATTTTAGCGGTGATCGTACCCAATGGCTTCGTATGAACGAAGACGAGCAGCGTATGCGCCTCGGCGGTCTCTCGGCCTTTTTCAAGGGCGAAGAGTGTGTGACTAATACGCTGGCTCCTTATATCACGGCCATGCCCAACGACGATATGCGCATCTTCGTTACTACGCAGCTTGTCGATGAGGCACGCCATACGGTCTTTTTTGAACGCTTCTTTCGAGATGCTCTTGGTGTTGACTATGGGCGTTTGGAGGAGACGCTCGCTGTCGTTGAGCGGAACATGGGCGAGAAGACCCGGTATATTCTTGTTGATGCGCTTAACGATGTCTCCGGGCGTATTCAGCGCGAGCCAGACAATCTGGCGCGCTTGGTTGAGGGCGTGGTCCTTTACCATGTGATTATTGAAGGTACGATGGCGTTGGCGGGCCAGCGTGGTATTCTAGAGGTCTATCGTGAACAGAATATCTTCCCCGCTTTTCGCGGTGGTTTTACCGCTGTTGCACGAGATGAATCGCGCCATGTGGTGTTTGGTGTAAAGTTCTTGCGTGATATGATTCAGCGCGATGCCGCCCAGGCGAAGGTTATCTTCAATGCCGTCAATACATACGCTCGCACGGCTATCGAAGCCGTTTCGCCACCACCGCAGCAGATCGAATTTATGCTGGCAAACAAACAAGACCCCTGGACAACACCGCGCTATGGGGTCGAGTCCTTGCGCAAGAAACTCAAGGTGATTGGTCTGAGCATGGAGATTCCAGACGTTCCGCCACCACCTGTGTTTTAAGTATCCCTACAGTTTACGAAAGAGCAATGGGGCGCGCTACCTCTCTATGCGTGCCCCACTGGCAGAAGGGTTAGAGGCGTATGATAGCCGCGATTGTTTTGATTAATGTGGAACGTGGCATGGTCAAAGAGACGGCAGAGCGTTTGCTTGCTATTGCGAATGTGGCAGAGGTTTATTCGGTCACGGGTGAGTATGATCTGGTCGCGATAGTACGTGTGGCCGACTATGAAGATATGGCAGATGTGGTGACGACTGAAATCGTGAAAATTGCCAGTATTACCAAAACGCACACGCTGATGTCCTTCAAATATTATTCACGCGCTGATCTTCAGCAGGCGTGGGACATTGGCGTGGAATAATGACGGAGCAAGGCAGCAGAGCGAGGGCGAACCTCGTCCTCGCTCTGCTGTGGGATTGCACCTGCTAAAGCGAGACGATGCGTTTTTCGCTGGCAGATTGGTACGCCCCGAGGATCATTTTCAAGACATCGATGCCCTCGGCCTCAGTATGAATAGGGCGGCGTTTGTCGCGTAGGCGCGCCACAAAATCGGCAATCTCGCGCTCAAAGGTGTTGACTTTTTGGCATGTGATGGTGTTTGGTTCTGAGCCACGCAGATGATAGTGCAGATTGACGCCATCGCTCTGCATCGAACCATTCTCGCCCACCACGTAAAATTTGCCCATGTGTGCAGGGGGATCATAGGCCCAACTGGTGACGATATTGCCGACCACTCCGTTTGCGAAACGCACCAAGACTTGGGCTGAGTCTTCACCATCTAGCGTATGGATGCGATAGGTGCTGAGCATGGCTGTCACTTCGATTGGCTCACTATTGGCGAGATAGAGCAATAAATAGGAAGGGTGATAGCCGGTGTCGATCAGTTCGCCTCCGCCCATTGTTTCGCGCCGACTGCGCCAACCAGTGCCGCTCATGTTCCAGGGATGGCGGAATACGTCAACTGTGCGAATCTCGTATATCTGGCCCAATTTACCCGCATCTAGCAATTCTTTCGCATGCTGCACGGCTGGCAGGAAAAGCTGATTATGGGCGCACATCAGGGTGACACCGCTCTTCGCCACAGCCTGACGAACCGCTTCAGCCTCTTCCAGTGTGAGACAGAGTGGCTTCTCGCACAAGATATGCTTGCCCGCAGTCGCCGCCGCCACAATCGCCTCTTTGTGTAGGTGATGTGGCAAGCAAATATCAATGGCGTCCACTTCGGCCTCGGCCAGCAAGGCATGGAAATCAGAGAACGTTTGTGCGCCACCGACCCGTGCCGCAATTTTCTGTGTGTTCTCCGTTATCACGTCGCTCACCGCCGTGATCTGGGCCTCGTCGCCCAGCTTGAGATAACAATCAGTATGTGTCTCGGCAATACCACCACAGCCGAACAGTCCAATTTTGATGGTCATCTGTTATGTCGCTCCTCACCTTACGTAAAACATATTCGACAGCGTTGCCCGCCTGTCCTCTTCGAGTATAGCATATTGCGGGACACCAATTTTCTCGCGATCTTGGATAGATAACGCTTGGATGAGATATAATGAAGGTGCTACCGAAAAATAAAGCGCATGTGCTTCCTCGCTGGCCTTTCGATGCCCTACCACCGTTGGAACTATGCTCTTTTAAGGTATATTCGCGGCTCCCCTTGTATCGCAACACACACGGGGTGCTACTAATTAGATCGCTCAAGGGGGAGTTCTTACATATATGAACTACGTACCAAATACCCCGGAAGAGCAGCAGGCCATGTTGGAACACATGGGTCTCTCTTCAATGGAAGACCTGCTGAGTGCCGTGCCACAAGCGGTTCGGCTTCAGCGTTCGCTCGACCTGCCGCCCGCTCTCTCCGAACCAGATTTGAAACGTCTGCTGATGGGCATGGCAGCAAAAAACAAAAACCTGGATACCTGCATCTCGTTTCTTGGCGCGGGAACCTACGATCATGCTATTCCCAGTGTCGTGCCACATTTGCAGAGTCGCTCTGAGTTTGTTACCTCGTATACACCCTATCAACCCGAAGTCAGCCAGGGCATGTTACAGGCCATTTATGAATTCCAGACAATGGTTTGCCAGATCACGAGCCTGGATATTGCCAATGCCTCACTCTACGATGGCTCGACCGCATTGGTTGAAGCTGTCCTGTTAGCTGTTGGTCCGGGCGGACGTGGCGAGGTTGTTATCTCTGCCGCTGTTGACCCACAGTATCGCCGCGTTCTCCAGACCTATGCCTTCTCGCGAGGCTTCACAATTAAAGAAGTGCCGATGCAAAATGGCGTGACGGACCTGGAAGCTCTGGATGCTGCTGTTGGTCCTAAAACTTCTGCTGTTGTGGTGCAGCAACCCAATTTCTTTGGGTGTATCGAGGATGTGCGTGCCGTCGAGCGTATTGCCCATAAAGGTAAAGCCTTGTTCGTAACTACGATCACTGAACCTGCCTCGCTCAGCGTGCTGGCTGCACCCGGCGAGTACGGTGCGGATATCGCGGTTGGCGAACTGATGAGTTTTGGCAACACGATGAGCTATGGTGCGCCTGCCCTCGGCTTCATGGCGGCGAAACAGAAATTTATGCGTCTCTTACCCGGACGCCTTGTGGGGCAGACAGTTGAAGAAGGTGGCAAACCGCAGACGGGCTATGTGCTGACCTTGCAGACACGCGAGCAGCATATTCGCCGTGAGCGGGCTACTTCAAATATCTGCACCAATCAATCCCTGCTTGCCGTTGGCGCAACGATCTATCTGGCTGCTCTCGGCAAACAGGGTTTCCGCGAACTGGGCGGGCTGTGCGTGCAAAAGGCCCATTATGCTTTCCGCCAGATCAGTGCGCTACCTGGCTATCGCCCAGCTTTTAGCAGTCCTTTCTTCGATGAGTTTGTGATCGAACTGCCAGTGCCAGCTGCGCAACTGGCACACCATTTTGCTCAGGCCGATCTCATCGGTGGCTATGATCTCAGTGAAAGCTATCCGGGCATGGAGCGGCATATGCTGTTCTGCGTCACAGAGACACGCACAAAAGAAGAGATTGATCGTCTGGTTGCCGTGTTAAAGGAGGTGCAGGCATGAGTGTCGAGAGCTTGATTTTTGAGAAAGGCGCACCTGGTCGCCGTGCCGCCTCGTTGGCCGCAATGGATGTGCCGACTGAAGCCCTGGAAGACCTGATTCCTGCTAACCTCTTACGAGCAGTGCCCGCTCCGCTGCCTGAGGTGAGCGAGATTGAGGTTGTGCGTCACTATACGCATCTATCGCAACGCAATTTTAGTGTGGACACGGGCTTTTATCCACTTGGCTCGTGTACGATGAAATATAATCCCAAACTCAACGAGGATATGGCCGTACTGCCCGGTTTTGCTCATATTCACCCCTTGCAACCCGTCGAGACTGCGCAAGGTGCGATCCAGTTGATCTATGAGCTTGAGCAGTATCTCGCAGAAATTGCGGGCATGGCACGTGTGACGCTGCAACCATCGGCTGGTGCGCACGGTGAGCTGACGGGTTTGATGCTGATTAAGGCTTATCATCAAAGTCAGGGCGAAGGCCATCGCAACCTCGTGCTGATTCCTGACAACGCGCATGGCACGAATCCCGCCAGTGCCACACTGGCCGACTATAGATCGGTCGAGGTCAAGAGCGATACACGCACTGGTGGTATCGACATGGAGCATCTCAAAGCCTTGTTGGGGGCCAATGGCGCAAGCGTGGCGGCTATCATGATGACCAATCCCAACACACTTGGTCTTTTTGACGTAAATATCGCGGAGATCGCCCGCATGGTTCACGAGGTTGGTGGGCAACTCTACTATGACGGTGCGAACGCCAATGCTGTGCTGGGCATCACGCGCCCCGGTGATATGGGCTTTGATGTTGTTCATTTCAACCTGCATAAGACATGCAGCACTCCACATGGCGGTGGTGGCCCTGGTGCAGGTCCTATCGGCGTCAAAGAGCATCTGGTTCCCTTCTTGCCCGGTCCGTTGCCCGCCAAGGGGGAACAGGGCTATTCCTGGCAAGACCCTGGCCCACAGTCAATTGGCAAAGTACGAGCAAACATGGGCAACTTTGGTGTGCTAGTGCGTGCTTATACCTACATTCGCACACATGGCCCGGACGGTCTGCGCCATGTCTCAGAGAGTGCCATTCTCAATGCGAATTACCTCAAGCACGAAATTTCGCCTGACTATGAGATTGCGTATCCGCTCATCTGTCAGCATGAGTTTGTGGCGACTGCAGAACGCTATAAAGACGAACATGGTGTAACCGCACTGGACATCGCTAAACGCCTGCTCGACTTTGGCATGTATGCGCCAACGGTCTACTTTCCACTGATCGTTCACGAGGCATTGATGATTGAGCCGACTGAGACGGAGACACGTGAAACGCTCGATTACTTCGTCAGCGTGATGCACCAGATTGCTGAAGAGGCGCGCACCAATCCTGAGATTGTGCGTAGTGCTCCGCATACCACCGTCGTCGGACGCCTGGATCAGGCACTGGCGGCCCGCAAGCCCAACCTGCGCTGGCAATCCGGTCAGGAGCGAACACACTAGCTTTCCATAGAGAAAAAAGCCTATCTATTCTGATGATATCGAGAGTAGATAGGCTTTTTTCTGTGCTATACTGTTCCTCTGTACGGTTAGAGGTGGAGACGCGAAGGTTCCAGCACAGCGATTTGGTTGATATGATGCATAGCAATACAAGAGAAGGCGTAAATCAGCATGGTACAAGAATATATCGAGATTCGTGGCGCGCGCGAGAACAATCTCAAAGATGTTTCGCTGCGCTTGCCCAAGCGTAAAATTACTATTTTCACTGGGGTGTCTGGTTCGGGGAAATCCTCAATCGTTTTTGACACCATTGCCAATGAAGCGCAGCGGCTGTTGTTTGAGAATTTTAGTATGTTCGTTCGCAATTTTCTGCCGCGCTATCCTCAACCGGACGCCGATGCGATTGAGAACCTGAGCATGGCGGTGCTTGTTGATCAGAAACGCCTGGGTGGGGGATCGCAATCGACGGTGGGTACGGTTACCGACATCGCATCTGTGTTGCGCCTGCTCTTTTCGCGCCTGGGGCAGCCTTATGTAGGTTACGCAAATGTTTTTTCCTTCAATGATCCTCAAGGTATGTGCCCAGAATGCAATGGTTTGGGGCGCAAAATCGGCGTTGACCTCGATGTGCTGGTTGACCGCACGAAGTCGCTGAACGAGGGAGCTATCATCGCCCCTGGCATGGCTAGTTGGGAGCGCGATCTTTATCAGCACTCCGCTCTGTTTGACAACGATAAGAAACTGGTCGATTATACACCCGAAGAATGGGACCTGCTACTCAACTGCGAGCCGCGCAAATACAAACAGGACATCGGCAGTCCGGGAAACGTATACGAGGGTCTGGCCGCCAAATTTAATCGGAAGTTTATCAGCCGAGATATCCAAACCCTCTCGGAGCGCACCCGGCGTCAGGTCGAGCCATTTTTGAAGCTCGGCCCCTGCCCACTCTGCAAAGGTGGCCGGCTCAATCAGGCCGCCTTAAGCTGTAAGGTCAAGGGGTACACTATTGCCGACATGGCAGCAATGCAGATTGATGAACTCTTAGAGGTAGTCAAGGGTATGACAGAACCGGCGGCTGCACCAATCGTTCGCACGTTGACCGAACGGCTGCAACATCTGGTGGAAATTGGCCTGGAGTATCTCAGCCTGGATCGATCTACCGATACACTGTCTGGGGGTGAATCGCAGCGCGTCAAAATGGTCAAGCATCTTAATGGCAGTCTGGTGGATGTCATGTATGTCTTTGACGAACCGAGCATCGGGCTACACCCGCGCGATGTTCACCGCTTGAACGAGCTGCTGGAAAAATTGCGCGACAAAGGCAATACGGTTATTGTCGTGGAGCACGATCCTGATGTGATTAGGAGGGCCGATTACATTGTCGATATGGGGCCGTATGCCGGGAGCGAAGGTGGTCGGATTGTCTATGAAGGCGATTTTGCTGGCCTGCTCAAAGCGGATACGCTAACCGGCAACTATTTGCAGCAGGCAAGGCCGCTCAAAGATGTATTTCGGCAAGCTACTGGTATTCTGCCGATTGTCCATGCCAGGGTCAATAACCTCAAGGATGTCACGGTAAATATCCCTACTGGCGTGTTCACTGTTGTCACGGGCGTGGCTGGTTCAGGCAAAAGCTCGCTCATTAATGAAGCCTTTCTCAGTCAGCATCAGGAAGCAGTGGTCATCGACCAGGCATCAATTGGCACCTCCAGCCGTTCCAATCCCGCGACCTATACGGGGATTATGGACGATGTGCGCAAAGCTTTCGCGGCAGCGAACAAGGTCGATCCCGGTCTGTTTAGCTTTAACTCCAAGGGAGCCTGCACCAATTGCCAGGGTCTTGGCGTCACCTATATCACTATGGGGTTTCTAGAGGAGGTTAAATTGCCCTGCGAGGTCTGCGGTGGCAAACGTTTTAAGGACGAGGTGCTGGCTTACACCTTGCATGGAAAAACCATCGCGGATGTCTTACACATGACCATTGCCCAGGCGTTGGAGTTTTTGAAAACCAGAGACGTGCGGCACAAACTGCAGGCGTTGAGCGATGTGGGCCTGGACTACCTGACCCTTGGTCAACCCCTGAGTACGCTTTCTGGCGGTGAATGCCAGCGCATTAAACTGGCCAGCGAACTGCACAAGCGCGGTAGCATCTACGTCATGGACGAGCCGACGACGGGCCTGCACCTCTCGGATATTGATCGCCTGCTCACCATCATGAATCGGATTGTCGATGGCGGCAATACCGTAATTGTGATTGAACACCACCGGGACATCATTCGCAACGCTGACTGGATCATCGACATGGGTCCCGAAGGCGGCAACAAGGGCGGCACCGTCATCTTCGAGGGAACGCCGCGTGCCTTGCTGGGGGCGCACCATTCGCTGACAAGCAGGTATTTATAGGATAAAGCGAAGACGGACATCCCAAAAGTAGCGCATAGCTTGTTCATTCTTACGAAATGCAGTATACTACCTGAGAGCTATGTTTTGTAACAAGTGTTCTATTTATCTGGAGGAGACGCCAGTGAAAATTACCTGTAAGCAGCAGGATTTGAGCCGGGGCCTTTCGGTCGTAAGCCACGCGGTCTCAAGCCGCAGCACACTCCCGATTCTCGCCAACATTTTACTGGCGACTGAACATGGGCGTTTGAAACTCTATGCGACGAATCTGGAAATCGGCATTAACTGCTGGGTTGAAGCGCAGATTCATGAAGAAGGTTCAACCACAGTGCCCGCCAAACTGATCGCTGATCTGGTCAACAGTTTGCCACAGACATCGATTGATCTCACCGTCGCTGAAGACTCGCATGTCATGAATGTCAAGAGCTTGCGTACCAGCGCGGATATCAAAGGGCTAGACCCATCCGAGTTTCCGCTTAGCCCAACAGCCGAAGGCAACGAGGCCCCAATTACGCTGGATGCAGCAGTGTTGAAAGAGATGATCTCACAGGTTGCTTTTGCCGCCGCTGACGATGACTCGCGACCCGTTCTCACCGCCGTGCTGGTACAGGCACAGAACGAGAAATTGACCTTTGCCGCCGCTGATGCGTTTCGCCTTGCTGTGCGTAGTGTGGCAATGCCGGGCGGAGAAACATTGCGCAATGATATCCTCATTCCGGCCAAGACGCTGACCGAGCTGGGGCGCATTCTGCCCTCCGAGGGAACCGTGCAGATGATCGTGACGCCCAATCGCAGTCAGGTCTTGTTCCATACCGAACAGATTGATCTGCTTTCTCGTTTGATTGAGGGAACGTTCCCCAATTATCGCCAGATTATCCCGAAGGATTACACCACACGCGCTGTTGTCGAGGCGAAAGAGTTCGCCGCCGCCGTCAAGTCGGTGTTGCCCTTTGCCCGTGATAGCTCAAATATCGCACGCATCAAACTCAGCGGTGGTGGTTCTGAAGGCATTAGCGACGCGGGCGCGCTGACCATCGAAGCCACGGCTGAAGACGTTGGTAGTAACGTGAGTACGATCAATGCTGCGGTTGATGGACCGGATCAGCAGGTCATTTTTAATGTCAAATATCTCTCAGACGTGCTGGCGGCGATGGATACGCCAGAGGTTGCTCTTGAGGTTACCAGTGCGTCACGCCCCGGCGTTCTCAAACCCGTTGGTGCGGCTGAATATCTGTGTGTTATTATGCCAATGAGCAGCAACCGTTAGGAGAAAGATGGGCGTGCGTTGGCATTGCCCCATCTTTCTTTCTCTCTCTTATGCATCTTTCACGTCTCATCTTGAGCGAATTTCGCAACTATACGCAAGCCGAACTTACCCTGGGACCAGGTCTCTTCCTTTTCTGCGGAGAGAACGCTCAGGGTAAGACCAACCTGCTTGAAGCTGTGGGTATGCTTGCAACAGGTAATTCATTTCATGCCTCAAATGATCGTGAAGTGGTGAAATGGCTGGCCCCTGACCATATCGCTCGCATTGAAGGCTATGTGCAGCGGCGTGAAGATGCTCTGCATATCGAGATCGCTCTTTTTGACCCAACGCCCGCTCTTTCTCCCACCGCAATCACTCGCTATGCTATGCCAGAAACACCCGGCTCGGCCGTGCTGCCCCGCAAACGCATCAAGGTGAACGGCATTCCGCGTCGCGTGATGGAACTGATTGGCCAGATGAATGTTGTTTTCTTTGCCCCTGCCGATCTTCATCTGGTCGATGGTTCACCCGACGAGCGTCGTCGCTTCCTCGATCGTGCCCTCTGCCAGATTCAACCCCGCTACTGTCAGGCTCTTGTCAAATATCGCAAGGTACTCACTCAGCGTTCGGCCTTGCTTAAACGCATTCGCGATAACCTGGAAGAGGCGCGCATGTTGGATTATTTAGATGAACAATTGACGACGCTGGCAAGCTACCTGAGCTATGAGCGTCGCCAGATGGTTACGTTGCTCAACAGCGAAGCCCATCTATTGCAGTTGGCAATCAGTGGGGGACGTGAGCAACTTGAGGTCATCTATCACCCCTCTTTTATGCTCGATGCTCGTTGGACAAGCGTTGAGGCAATCCAACAGTATCGCGAGCAGCTCAATAGCATACGTAAACGTGAGATATTGCAAGGTGTGTGTCTGCTCGGTCCACACCGCGACGATCTGGAATTTGTGGTCAACGGCGTCAACCTGCTGACCTATGGTTCGCGTGGTCAGCAACGCACGGCGGCATTAGCGGCGAAACTGGCTGAATTGGCCTATATGCGCGCCAGCACAGGAGACGAGCCGCTGCTTTTGCTTGATGACGTGTTTAGCGAATTGGACCATACGCGCCGCGATTATCTCCTCCAACAGGTCATGCAGCATGAGCAGGTATTATTGACTACCACTGAACTCCACGACCTGCCCGCTGCGATTACCGCTCAAGCTCACCTTTATCAGGTGAGAGAGGGCCGCCTGCAAGCACTATAGGCAAGCACCACTGTCGATAGTGCTTGACTTCTTTTCGCTCGACCTCTACAATGGACAGGAACTATATGCTATTCTACCTGCTCTCATCAGAGAATAGCGTGCTAGAGACGGGGGAAATCGTTCATGGAAGGTAGATCACATCTGTTGGTTGGCTTGACGGCTGGTGTCGTGCTAGATAGCTTTGTTCATCTCTCAGGCGACCCGCTCACGCTGGCCAAAACAGTGACCGTGACGTTGCTCGTCAAGAAAGCGGTCTATTATTTCTCAGTTGGCTTTGGGGCGTTATTGCCCGATATCGACAATGCGCGCAGCACGTTGGGTCACAAGCTAGGCGTTGTCAGTAAAGGAATTCAGAAGATTGCAGGCCATCGGACTCTCTTCCATAGCCTGTTGGGCCTTGTGCTGGGGTCTTTGCTTGCAATTGGTTTGCAACAAGTGGTAATCTGGCTATTAAGCCAACGTGGTTTCACCGTTCCCGCCGATTTTGTTGGTGCGTCGCATCTGGTTTTCTTTGGTGTGCTGTTCGGTTGTATTATGCATATTGCCGCTGATGCACTGACACAAGGTGGTGTGCCGCTCTTCTGGCCTAATCCGAGACGCTATGGTTTCCCGCCAGACTCGCATTGGCGTTTTCGCACAGGAACCTGGCCCGAATTTGTGATTGTCTGGTCATTCATGATTATCGTCGGGGCCTGTATCTGGCAGTCGGTACTCGTGGTATGAGCCATTCTGCACTGGGAACCGCATGAAACGCTTCGACGAGAAAACACAACTCAGGCTTGCCTGGCTGCTCCTGGGGCTGCTGATGCTTCTGTATACAGTGGATATCAGTTATCAAGCTGTACTCCGGTATGATACATTTAAAGCAACGGCCTTTGATCTCGGCAACATGGATCAGGTGTTCTGGAATACCTTGCACGGACGCTTTTTTCAGTTTACCAATCAGTCGATTGACTGGTATGGCCCACCAACACGTCTGGCGATCCATTTTGAGCCGATTATTATTCCGCTCTCTCTGCTCTATCTGATCCGCTCGGACCCACGTACCCTACTGATCTTTCAGACGTTGGTGCTGGTGACAGGGGCTTTACCTGTTTTTCTGTTGACGCGCAAATACATTCCACGCTGGCCGCTGCTAGCCGCTATGATGGCAGGTGCATATCTCTCCATGCCTGCGCTGATGGGCCTCAATATGTTCGACTTTCACCCCGTCTCGCTGGCAACGCCGCTGTTACTCTTTGCCTTTCTGGCACTTGCAAATCGCCGCTATGGCTGGTGTGTAGTGGCGTGCATTGTCGCATCTGCCTGTAAAGAAGATATTCCTTTTGCCGTTGCCATGTTTGGCCTGCTCGCTATCTGGCGTTATAAAGCTCCCCGTTTAGGTAGCGCGCTTTTTGTGATGGGCCTTGTTTGGGGCCTGCTGGCTTTCCTGGTCATCATCCCACATTTTTACCCTGGTGCGCAGCATAACAACTTCTGGTATCGCTATGAGGTGCTGGGTAGTACGCCTGCTCTTGCCATTGTCAACCTGCTCGTTCATCCCTGGTTGATCTTTACAACATTTATCACGATTGATCGCGTCTACTATCTGGCTGGTCTCTTCCGCAATAGTGGTTTTCTGGCTCTGCTGGCTCCTGAATGGCTTGTGCCTGCTCTGCCTAGCCTTGCCGTCAATTTATTAAGTATTGACCCGCTCTTGTACAGCGGTGTCTATCACTATAATGCGGCGGTTATTCCCTGTGTGATGTTGGCGGCTATTCATGGCACGCAACGAGCCATTGTCATCTGGCAACGCTGGCGCGGCGAAGTGGCTGATCTCATTCCCGTTGTAGAGCAACAGTCGCCTATTGCTGAGAACAGATGGCAAGGGACCATTCATATTCTTCGTCCACAAGCTATTTTGCGAAGCAATCCGAGTAGCGTACTGGCATTGGCCCATTCATCAATGCAAACGATGCTCACCTCTCCCCGTTTTGCGCATGTGACGACTAGCCTGCGAATGCGCTGGAGTTCTATTGAGCGTTTTAGCGAGCGTCAATGGCAACTGTTCAGCGCACGTATAGAGCCACTGGCAAAAGCCGTGCCACTGACCCGCTTACAGTATTTTGTCTATAGTTGGATGATCGTGTTATCGATCCTCAACTACATTTTGATGATTCCACAACTCAATGCCTTCTGGGCCGATCACTTACCGGGCAGCCGTGAGCAGCAGATGCAACAACTGCTAGATATGATTCCGCCAACTGCATCGGTCTCTGCGAGCGCGAATCTTAATCCGCACTTGAGCGAACGGCTCTATGTGACCGTTTTTCCCGCGCTTACCATTGCCAATCCAACCACACATGATCTCATGACGGTACAGTATGTTATTGTCGACCTCTACGCCCTCTTTCCTGAGGACCGTGTCAGTACAACTAAAGTGTTGAATCAATTGATTCAATCGGGCCAATTTTCGATTGTTGCCCGTGCAAACGGTGTGGAACTGCTAAAACGCCATGGTCCGTAGTTATAGCCAGCTATCTGCAGAATATAGCCGTAGCATATTTTGCTGAAATCATGGTATAATGCTTGCAGGAACTGCCTGTATTTGCCCGATGCGTCCATCGAAGCATATCTTTGTATGGAGGAAAAGCAGGATGCGCAATCCTTACTCTGACGACCCAACTAGTATACAGCCAACTGTCTTGCCACACAATATAGACCGTATGGAGGACTTGCAACCCAAGCCCACACCGCAGCTCAGTGCGCCTCAGACACCGAATATCGTTGATAGCCTGCCCGCAGAGAGTGCGGCAGAGGTGCGCCAGGAGGAAGCACGCACTTTTCGCTACGCGATTGGCAAATTAAATGATTTTTTGCAATGGTTTATCATGGTGCTGGAAATCACGCTTGTCATTCGTTTTGTACTCAAGCTGATCGGTGCGGACCCCGCCAATCTCTTTGCCGGCTTTCTCTATGCATTGACCGATATCATTCTTTTCCCTTTCAGTACTATCGTCCATACACCGTCTATTCGCAAGAATCAGGCGTTCGAGTGGTCTACGCTGATCGCCATGGTTATCTACTGGCTCATTTTCTGGGCCATCCGGCGTTTCCTGCGTATTCTTGTCTCTGGGCCGGAAGAACCAACAAGTTAAGTCGCAATTATCAGACGTGGGGCCGTTGCTTTTGCTCTCAGGCCCCATGTTCCTCGCTATAGACAGGATTGTCATGCTACAATATCCCTACATGATATGGCGTGTCGCGCCGTAATGAAAGGATAACCATCCCATGACAATTCGCGTAGATGTCTGGTCGGATTTTGTCTGACCCTTTTGTTTCCTCGTAGCTTCCAGTTTGGAAAAGCTCCAACAACACTATGATCTTGCCATCCACTGGCGTTCCTATCAACTCCGTCCCGCTGGCTCTCCACCCATGCCACCTGAATATCTGGCTCGTATTAAAGCATCACAGCCCATGTTGCTCAAGAAAGCCCGTGAGCAGTATGGCCTTGAGTTACATGTTGGCCCTATGGGTATCGATAGTCTTCATGCACTTATCGCCGATAAATATGCTGAGCAGCAGGGCAAAGGCGCACAATTCCATAAAGCTGTCATGGATGCCTATTGGCAACAGGCCTACTCGATAGATGATCTTGGCATATTGCAGGAAATTGCGCAACAGGTCGGTCTGGATACTACCCATTTTGCTGAAAGCCTGGCCAATGCCCGCTATGCGCAGGAGGTCAAAGACGATATTCAAATGGCTCAACAGTATGGCTTGGATGCCGTGCCTGCCCTTGTTTTTGAAGATAAATATGTCGTGATGGGAGCGCAACCCTACGATGTGCTGAAACGAGTTGTGGAGCGCGTGCTGAGCGAGGTGGAAGCCTAGTCTCGGCAATGCTGTCAGGATATCGCTTTAAAGACATCTACAACTATGTTGACACATTTTGTGATACAGTATGGGCAGGGCAAAGACAGCATTTCTGTTTTTGCTCTGTCCTGTTTTATCTGTGGGAGGGAGCGTTCTCCTTTTAGAAAGCGAGTAGCTGATGACGACATCTCAATCGCCAGAGTTGGCACACCAACTGGCAAGCGATCAGTATGCACCGAAGAAGGAAGATAAATTTAGTTTTGGCCTCTGGACCGTCGGCAATCGTGGGCGCGACCCCTTTGGCGATTTTGTGCGCCCTGAACTGAGTCCTCTGCGCAGTGTGCAAAAACTTGCGGAATTAGGGGCGTGGGGCATTAATCTGCATGATAATGATCTGGTCCCGTTTGATGCTTCCCCCACCGAGCGTGATCGCATCGTTGCTGACTTTAAGAAGGCCTTGTCGGATTACGGGATGGTGGTTCCAATGGCAACCACGAACCTTTTCTTCCACCCGATTTTTAAAGATGGCGCGTTTACTTCCGTTGATCCAGCTGTGCGTGCTTTTGCCTTGCAAAAAACCATGCGCTCTATTGATCTGGGGGCGGAATTAGGTGCTGCAACCTATGTCTTCTGGGGTGGGCGCGAGGGCGTTGATGCTGAAGCCAGCAAAGACCCTGTGACCGCGATCAAACGCATGCGTGACGCGCTGAATTTCTTGTGTCAATATGCCATTGACAACGGCTATACTATGCGTTTTGCCCTGGAACCCAAGCCCAACGAGCCACGCTCCGATACCTATTTTCCCACTATTGGGCATATGCTGGCCTTTATCTACACGCTGGACCACCCCGATATGGTTGGCCTCAATCCTGAAGTCGCGCACGAACACATGGCAGGCCTCAACTTTGTGCATGGCGTGGCGCAGGCTCTAGAGGCAGGTAAGCTTTTCCATATCGATCTCAACGATCAAAAAGGCCCTCGCTTCGATCAGGATTTCCGTTTCGGTAGCGAGAGCATCAAGGCCGCCTTCTTTCTGGTCAAGCTGCTGGAAGAGCATGGCTATGCTGGTCCGCGTCACTTTGATGCGCACTCCTATCGCACTGAGGATGAGCAGGGTGTGTGGGATTTTGCACTCGGCTGTATGCGCACTTACAATATGTTCAAAGAGAAGGCGCGGCATTTCAATGCCGACGCGGAGATTCAGGCCATCTTGCAGGAACTCAACGGTGGCGATCAGAGCTACGGTGGCCTGCTGAGCGGCTATAGCAAAGAGACGGTGCAGAAGCTCAAAGAGACCACGTTCAATGTCGAGCAACTAGCCCTGCGCGGCTATCGCTACGAGCGACTCGATCAACTAACTGTAGAGGTTATCCTCGGCGTGCGCTAAGTATTGGGCGTGCTTGATTGCACCCAATACGCACCAACTCAGGTCGTGCCGGGTTGATGCGCATTGGGTGCAATGGGTTGCGCCTTTTTAGTTCAGATGTGCCACAATTGGCCTGGCTATAGAATGACTGTCAAGACGGTAACTGCTTCTAGCGCGCCGTTTGCAGGTGCAGGGATGGGAAATGTACTCACGGGCTTTCCATCGGAGGCCTGCCAGACCTGTATCTGGCCGTCAGAATCGTTGACATAGATGAAGCTCTTGCCGAGGGCGATTTGCGGTGCGAAACCTGCATTCGGTTCAGAAGGTATAGGACGAGTCCAGTCTATATTGCCGCTATTGATATCGAGAGCAACGATGCCTTGCGGTGTCGTGCCGTCCTCTCGCGAGACGCTTACAAATACCATGTTGTTCTGCGCGAGTGGAGAAGAGACTCCCCCCTGGGCATGATAGCGCCAGAGTTGCTTGCCATCCTTTACGCGCACAGCATAGAGGCTGCCGCTCGATTCATAGACAGAATAGTCCGATCTCACCTGGTCATGGGTGGTCGCCACATATACGATGCCTTGCAACGCGGTAAAACGATCATACGCTCTCCCATCAAGAGGAATACTCCATTTCGCTTCTCCTGTGGCCGCGTCAAATCCATAGAGGTGAGGAGATGCGGAGAAACAGAGAACTCCATCCAACACGAATCCGCCAACCTCATCCGGCATGCTGCCATTGGTCGAAACCTTCTTTTTCCAGAGAAGAGAGCCATCGCTGGCGTTGATGGCATACAGTGTCGTTGTCACTGTGTTGCCCCTGCCTGTAAAGGTCGTCCCGTAGAGTGTTGTACTGCTTGCTGCCTGTAGGTAAATGCCGGCAGAGTCATCGACAGGATGCGCCAGATTTATGATGCCTGTGCCGTCGTAGCGATGTTGCCATAGCATTGTCCCTTTTGAAGCATCTAGCACTGTTACCACGCTGTATCCTTGAAATGCCGAGACTTCTGAAAGATACACTTTACCGTTAGAGACGATCTGGTCCCCTAAAAGGTTGAGATCACTGCTCTGATAATGCACCTTAAACCGCCAACGTAATGAGCCATCGGATGTATTCAATGCGTAGGAGTAATACCCGTCACTACCAGTGCCGAGCGTATACAATACACCTCCCACCACTTGCCCGCGCGATCCAATATTTTCGGCATTGTTAGGAACAGCCATCGAGAAGTTCCAGAGCGGCCTGTGCGTTGTCGCATCATAGCGATAAATGGTGTTATTTACAACGACATACATCTGGTCCGTAGCCACAGTTGGCTGATTTGTCGGCGTAGCATGACTACCATCCGACCTTTGCCCCGGTCGGGTGAAGTGATAGATGGCAAATGTACTTCCTATCAACAGCGCAATACACACGATTGCCGCAACCAAACTAAGGCGGCTGGAAAGCGTCGAGTAGGAGCGTGAGTTCCTGGCAGCCAGTTTCATAGGATTGCTCCCCTGCGATGGCGACGCGCTATCCAGTTGCAAACCCCTGCGACTTGTTTCCTCATCCTGGGAAAGGCGCAAAGAAGCGCGATGTTGCACAATGCGGTTCCAGACACGCTCAAGAGGCTGCTTGTAATCATCCACAGGCACGTAATGGCGCTGAAGCATGTGAATAACCTGCCAATCAAGAGGGTCTGGATACTGCGCGGCATGTTCCCCGCCCAGAGAAGCATCAATTTGTGCATCTATCTTATCCGGCATGAAATGTTCGCTTTGATTGCCAGCCATGTCGATCCTCCTCTCACCTATTGGTCATACATGCTGCGTAGTGTATTAAGGGCGCGTGAAATCATCGTGCGTATAGCTCCCTCTTGCTTGTGCAGTACTACGGCAATTTCAGTGCAGCGCAAACCGCCTGTGAAGCGCAGTTCTAACACTTCCTGCTGCAACGCGGGCAATTGCTTGAGATGTGCGCGCAGATGCCGGTACTCTTCGTTAAGCAATGCTACTTCATCAGGAGTGGCCTCGTCGTCGATCATCTCTGCCAGACTCTCAAGTGGTATCATGCGACGATGACCCGACCGCCTGTGATAATCAATGAGTTTGTTGCGGGCGATCGTCCATAGCCATGCTCTCTGCTCATCTTTATGTATCTTTTCCAGTGTC
>DAICZM010000139.1 GCA_027311145.1 Ktedonobacterales bacterium | reverse complement strand
GTTGTACGATAGGCTGGCTCGTCGTGAACGAGCGATGCACGGATGTTGGGGTCGAAAGAGAGTAGCACAGTGCCTTTCAAACGCTGCGCCGCTGCCAAGATGGTGGCTGGTGTCTGCCCGCGCAGGAGGCTGATCGAGCCGAAGTGGAGCATGGCAGTCTCCTCATAGAAAGCGGCAGGAAGGTTCTCAAGCGTTAAAAGCGTATCAGCAGCGTTTTCTCCATAGAAAGAAAATGTGGCCTGCCCATTTTCGACGGCGACAATGGCTAATGTGCTTTGTGCATTCACGGTAGTGACGAATCGTGTATCCACGTTTTCCGCCTGGAGTGCTTTGAGCAGGTGATGTCCAAAGAAATCCTCCGCGATTGTGCCAGCAAAAGCGACATGCTGGCCCAGGCGTGCGGCACCGACGGCAACATTGAAGATCGAGCCAGCTGCGTGCATACGAAAATCGATAGTTGGGCCACCCTGTTTGGGTCCACTAGAAGTACTGAGCGGTAAAAAATCTATTAGGCATTCCCCCATGCATGTGATTACAGTTCTCATACGCTTTTTTCCCTTCATGCTACACGTTGCAAGCAATAATGCTGCTGGTAGGATAGTGCTGCTGCTTTGCTTTCTTATGCAAGTTATATCTTGTTATGCCAAGTTATCCCAAATCGATGCAAGGGACCAGATATCAAGAGAATTGACGTGTATAGTGCCTTGACGGGCAAAAATGTCAATGCTCATGCTCACTGTTGATTGGAGATAGATACGGCTTGCCAGATAGTAACGCTCATTCACAAAAAGCTCTAGTACTGAATGGTCAAGAAAGAGATGCAGCCTTAAAACCCTATCCGCAAAATCTTTAAGGGTAATTGTATCATACTGTTGATTGACTTCGGCTCGTATGTCGGCCTGTTGATATTCAACGGTAATGCGTTGTGGTGTTGACTGATAGACAATAGAGAGGTGTTCTTGCGTGTCTGGGGATAACGTCAAGGCAAACGCTATGGGTTGTTCCAATGAATATTCAGCGATAATTTCGAGGCGATTAGGTAGGTTGTTCTCGTGCAGAAGCTGCTTTGTACTCTCGATATCCATTGTGCCAATGTGCCAGTGTTGTGCGCGCAGGCTGGTTAGCTCAGGAGCGGGTTTGAGACTCAAATAGTCTTGAGAGAGCGGTTCCACAATAATGGGCAATGACATCACACCTGACCAACCCGCTTGTTCTACACGTGCCTGGCTGCGCTTTTCCATCAGCCAACCCCACATGATAGAACGGCCCTGCGCGTCGCGCATGATCTGTGGCGCATAGAAACAGTTTCCATATGCTAAACGTTCATATGCGTTTGCGTTTGGGGTAAACTGCTCATCGTGAAATGTGCCACTTGCGTAAAGAGGATATAGGAGATTGCCCTGGGCATCCTGGATGGAGAAGATGAGAAATCGCTGGTCGCCAAAAGTGAGAAGGTTGGGACATTCCCACATAGCTCCAGTCCAGAGCGGCTCTTGCGAACTGGCATTGCCAAGCAGGAATGGATGAAGATATTCCCAATGGAGAAGGTCAGAAGAGCGATAGAGCAGAATCATGCCGCCGGTATGCTCTTGTTTTGAGCCAATAAGCATATACCAGCAATCATTCTCTTTCCAGACAAAAGGGTCGCGAAAATGACCACCCGTGCCAGCCTGCAACGCGTTTGGCGGATTTTGAATAACTGGATTAGCGGGATGGTATTGCCAGTTCAATAGATCGTCGTTGCTGCTTGCCAGGCAGACAGTCTGAGGATGGATTCCGGTATAGACAAGTGTAGGAATGCCATTGTTATCGATGGTGCAACCCGACCAACACCCGTCGGCATCGGCCTGTCCCAGTGTAGGCGTGAGGGCAATGGGAAGATCGCGCCAATGAACCAGATCAGCACTTACAGTATGGCCCCAGTGAATACGGGCGTGGAGGGGTGCATAGGGATTATATTGGTAGAAGAGGTGATATTTACCTTTCCACTGAATAAGCCCATTGGGATCATTCATCCAGTGGGCTGGTGGTAGAAAATGGTAGTGGGGCCGATGCGGGTCGCCCGCGAGTCTTGTACGTTGCTCTATACTACTTGCTGCGTTCAGGTTCTTATCTGCGTCTTGCATGTATCGAATGCAACCTTTCTTTTTCATCGTGAGATTGTTCCAACCTGTTACCTCGTTGGGCGCAATCCTTTTGGGAGTGATTCCTGAAAGAGCATAAAGAAACAGCAAGGTAGGCCAGATCATCTCTCATCTATTATGCATGTTCTGAGTCAGAGGTGCAATTTTTCGTGCAGTTGGGTACACTTAGTAGCGGAACTCTTAAGCGTCGTTATGTCGCATGGTATCTCTATTGAGCTATTTTTAGGAGAAGCAGAAGATGGGTATGACCACGGATGGCCTGTCCCACTGGCAGGCCGAGAGCGAGGGGCTGGAACTCCTCAACGTGACAATTGGCAACCTCTTAGATCAGCGTGCCGATGAATTACCTGACCATGAAGCGGTAGTGTATTCAGGATATCCCGAATTTGGCGATGCTCTCAATTTTCGTTGGAGTTATCGGGAGTATCGGGCACGCGCTAATGCCGTTGCGAAAGGTTTGATGGCACTGGGCCTCAAGAAGGGTGACCACCTTGCGGTCTGGTCGGCAAACGTGCCAGAGTGGCCCTTGTTGGTGATGGCGGCGGCGAAGGCTGGTTTGGTGATGGTGACGATCAATCCTGTCTTGCGTGCGGCAGAGGTCGAATATATCCTGAAGCAAGGTGATGTGCGTGCCCTCTTGTTCATGGCGAAAATCCGCGATCATGATTGCCTGGCAACGATACGTGCATTAACTGTGGCGGGACAAGAAAATGGCAGTGTGATAAGCGAACGACTTCCTCTTCTGCGCTATGTATGCCTGCTTAGTGTGCCACCAGCAGGTCTTTTGGAGCAGTCAACATGGCGACCAACGCTCTTTCGTGAGATGGTAGCGGGTGGGACGTTGATCAGTGATGAGGCATTGGCTGAGCGGCAGGCGAGTGTGACGCCAATGGATGCGCTTATTGTCATGTATACCTCTGGTACAACGGGTATGCCGAAAGGGGCAGTATTGACGCATAATGGGCTACTAAATAATGCCGTCTTACTTGATCTGCAATATGAGTTATTTGAACACAGGAGGATAGAGAAGAAGGATGTGCGTTTTTGCGTGACAGCTCCTTTCTTTCACGTTGGCGGATTGGTTACAGGCGTGTTCATGCCCTTATATTACGGAGGCACAACGCATCCTCTGCTGGCCTTTGACCCGCTGAAAGCCATGCAGATTATCAGCAGTGAACGATGTCATGTGATGTTTGCCGTGCCAACGATGTTGATTGCAATGATGCACCATCCCGATTTTGCGCGCTATGATCTCTCGTCGATGGTCTGGATTGTGGCAGGTGGCTCACCTGTGTCAGCAGTGGTAGTAGAGCAGGCACAACAGCGGATTGGGGCCTCAATCAGCATCGTGTTTGGGCAGACAGAGGGCAGTGGCGGCCTGACAGTCACGCGCCCAGATGATACGAACGAAATCAAGGTTGCGACTATCGGCAAGCCTATTCCCCACGTTGCGGTGCGGATTGTCGATCCTGAAACGAGAACCATCGTGCCTGTGGGACAGCGTGGTGAGATTCAGTATCGCGGCTTCCTGGTGATGCAGGGCTATTATGATATGCCGGAGCGAACTGCTGAGACGATTGATCACGAAGGTTGGGTGCATTCGGGTGATCTGGCGACAATGGATGCACAGGGTTATCTTAGCATTGTGGGGCGGCTCAAAGATATGGTTATTCGCGGCGGTGAAAATATTTTTCCACGTGAGATCGAGGATGTACTCATACATCACGCCAAGATTGCCGATGTACAGGTTGTTGGTGTGCCGGATGGCTTCTTTGGCGAGGAGATGCTGGCCGTCATTGTGCCAAAAGCAGGTGTGCAGCTGACTGAGGAAGAGGTGCGAGCTTATTGCCGGGGACACATCAGTCACCAGAAAATCCCGCGCTACATCCAATTTGTGCAAGCTTATCCAATGACAGCAAGTGGCAAAGTGCAGAAATTTGTTTTGCGCGAGCAAGCAATCCTGGCGTTGGGCTTAGAAAACGTAGAAAAGGTACAGTAGGAACAGTAAAGATGGATGAATTGCAGCAACCCTCCTCACAAGTATCGCCGGAAATATTGTCAGGAGAGGTGCAAGTGAATGTACCACACGCACACGGCACATTTCTCGAAGTTTTTGGCGTTTTTGCACGTCTGGGGATGACCTCTTTTGGGGGACCTATTGCGCATCTGGGCTATTTTCGCCAGGAACTCGTCGTGCGTCGCAAGTGGGTTGATGAGCAGAGCTATGCCGACTTGCTGGCACTTTGCCAGTTTCTGCCAGGTCCCTCAAGCAGCCAGATGGGGATTGCTTTGGGGATGACCCGCGCAGGATTGTGGGGGGGATTAGCGGCATGGCTGGGCTTCACTCTGCCGTCGGCCGTTGCGTTAACGCTTTTTGCCTACGTCACGACAGATATGCACGGTGTTCTGCAAGCTGGCTGGCTACATGGACTGCTGGTGGCAGCGGTCGCGGTCGTTGCCCAGGCTGTGTGGGGAATGGCAAACATTTTTTGCCCTGACCGTTTTCGAGCCACAATGGCGATTTTAGCCGCAATTGCCATACTGTTATGGCCTGTTTCGGTGGTGCAAATTCTCATTTTATTGGTGGGTGGTTTAGTCGGCTGGCGGTTTTTGCGCAAGGTAGATACCGTGAAACCCGTGGCCTTGCCGCTGGCGATTTCACATCGCTTGGCTATTGTGGCGTGGAGCGTGTTTCTGGTATTGATTTTTGGACTACCGCTGGCGCATCTCTTCATCCCTAATCAAGGACTTGCCCTATTTGATACCTTTTTTCGTGTTGGCTCGCTGGTCTTTGGTGGTGGCCATGTCGTGCTGCCGCTTTTGCAGCGTGAGGTTGTGCCTGTGGGTTGGGTGACGAATAATCAATTTCTCGCGGGCTATGCGGCGGCGCAAGCCATTCCTGGCCCATTGTTTACCTTCTCTGCGTTCTTGGGAGCGGTGAGCAAGCCCGCGCCGAATGGCTGGCTAGGAGCATTCATTGCTCTTGTGGCGATCTTTTTGCCTTCGTTCCTCGTTGTGATTGGCACACTTCCGTTTTGGAATCGCCTGCGTGCTATCGAGTCATTCCAGGCTGCGTTGCGCGGTATCAATGCAGCAGTGGTTGGCATTCTACTGGCAGCTCTCTATCAACCGATCTGGACGAGTGCGATTCATACACCGGTAGATTTTGGACTGGCATTGATTGCATTTGCCCTGCTTGTGATCTGGAAAGCTCCGCCCTGGGTAATCGTTGTGTTGGCGGCTGTGCTTGGTGCTGGTGTGAGCCTGCTCTAAAGGTGTAGCAGTGGTAGCGACTCACGTAATTGGAGCGACCATAGTGACCAGGAGTGTCCACCTGTATTGCTCAGTAGGCGGGCAGAAGCCTTCAAGGACAATAGCTCTTTATAGAAGCTAATATCCTCGTGATTATAGCGTTTATCGGAGCTTCCCATGCCAATGATAATAACGTCGCTGAGAAGGGCTTGTTGGCCTTGATCGGTATGTATAAATGTTGCTGGGCTGTTTAACTGTTGATATGCAAGTGTGTTTGCGCCCGAACCAAAGACAGGGCCAGTGGCGTGAAAGTATCCGCCCAGGCTGATGATTTTGTGAAATACGTGCGGATGATGCAGGGCAATATTCACTGCCCCATAGCCACCCATTGAGAGACCTGCAATCGCACGCTCGTTTGCACTCGTGAGTGTGCGGTAGTGGCTGTCAATAAAGGCAACCAAATCAAGGGCAATAGCATCTTCCATACGTTGCCGTCCATCAACGCTATTGGCCCACTCTGAGAAGCGGTAGATAGGGCCATTACCGTCTGCGCTGACGATAATAGTCGGGCGTATCATCTTTTCCGCAATCAATACGTCGGCGGTAGTAGCGGCGTGGCCTGCGACAAACCAGTCAGCGGGACTGCCAGGGCTGCCATGCAAGAGATAAAGTGAGGGATAATGTTGCGTTGTTGCACGCGCATAAGATGCCGGTAAGTAAATCCAGTAGGTGCGCGTCATGCCTCCTAATGCAGGGCTGGCAAACGACCCTTGTAGTATGGTTCCATGTTGCGAGGAAGGGATACTGCCCGTCGATTGATAGAGATTGACGGTTGGCCCATACATCAGCAATGGACCGCTGCCGCTAATGGCGATGAACAAGGCACAAAGTAGCAGTAGACCAAAGATGAGCGAACTGAATGTTGATGGAAGCGTTGTATGCGTATTTCCCCTATTTTTACGATAAAATTGTCTAAAACGATTCAAAATTGTGAAAAAGGGCGTAAAAAGCACATTGCCCCATGCTTGCCCAAGCACTGCTCCCGCGCCAGCGAGCAAGAGCGAGAGCGCAATCATTGTGAGTAATACCATACTAAATGTGCCTGGCAGTAGGAGTTGGCCTCGACCGTCTGGGCCGAAAGCAGGATTCTGAACCTGTTGTATAAAAGGGAATAGATAAGAGAGGCTAAAGAAGATCATACCGCCTAGCCAGACAGGGGCGTGCTGATGGAGTAGCATACCTGCGATAAGGCTACTGAGCAAGGTGAGAATGAGCGCGTCGAGAAGGAGGAGGCGATCTCTATCAAAGCCGAGTGCGGTAATGCCATTGTCGAGGTTTGTTGTTATGCCAATGTATCGGAGCAGGGATGCGGCTAACCAGACTAACACTATGCCCATCGCCCATATGATACCTTGTTGAAATATACGGTAACCATTTTTTCTATACCAGTCGTGTTGCATTGCCGCTCTCCTTCTCGTTTGCTGGCTCGCGTTTATAACCTGCGTAAAACCTCAATGACACGCTGGTAAGCATACGGGATATTTATGAGAGGATTGTGAAGCTTTGTGGTACAGGAGAGGAGAAGGCCTATGTGCTTTAGTAGAGCAAAGGAGCGCAGCTGACATTGTCAACTGCGCTCCTTTATTTATCAGTTTATGTATGCGTGTACGATCAATTTAGTAGTTTCCGTCGAAGTTGCCATCCTGCTGAGTGTCTGCACCACCGGGGGCGTCGGTTGAAGAGGTACTCTCAACGCTTTCGCTCTCAAGACCTACGGCTTCTGCCATGATTATTGTCCTCCTTTCTGTTTGATCTGTGTGAGCTTCTCTCGTTCGCACATATGTATCTTAGCCGCTATTCGTGAGAGAGGTATGAAGAAAATGATGAGAAAATCATATTATAGACGCGGAAGGGTTGTTGTTGGTTGTTTGCTGATATCAGCAGTATATTGACCATGCACGAGTGCGGCGTAGGTTCCGTTCTGTTGGAGTAATTCCTCGTGTGAGCCTAATTCAACGATGTGTCCTTGTTCGACAACAGCGATCAGGTCTGCCGAGCGCACGGTCGAAAGGCGATGAGCGACCAGCAGGATTGTATGACGCCCACGCAAAGTGGCTAAGGTTGAACGAATGCGTTCTTCCGAGAGAGTATCGAGAGCGGATGTTGCTTCATCGAAGATGAGAATCGGCGTCTTACGTACCAATGCACGCGCAATCGCCACGCGTTGCCGTTGGCCGCCAGAGAGCTTTGTGCCACGTGGGCCGATCAACGTATCTAAGCCGTCAGCAAGTTTCATTTCAAGGATACCTGCCTGTTGGGCGGCCCGTAGAATGGCGTCGGGATCGGCATCGAGGCGTCCGTAGGCGATATTATCGCGAATGCTGCCCATGAAGAGTGTGACTTCTTGTGGAACGACTGCTATCTGTTGGCGCAGTACAGGAGTCTCAAATGCGCGTATATCATGTCCAAAGACAGTGACGCGCCCACTATCGGGTTCATAGAGCCGTTGTAGCAGTGCTATCGCTGTTGACTTGCCGCCCCCACTTGCTCCGACGAGGCCGACAATTGTGCCACGAGGAATGGTGAGATTAAAATCCTGTAGCACGGGCTGCTCTGTTTTGTAGGCGAAAGAGACATGCTCGAAGCTGATTGCGGGGTAAATGATTTCATGCAATGGGTTACGCATCTGAAGCAATGGGTATTGTGGCAGCAGGGCAGCGTAGGGTTCGTTCTCCTGCGCTGATAGATCGAGTAGGCTGGCAACACGCTCTGCGGCCGCCAGCCCACCTTGCATCGTGTTGCCCAGGCGACTCAGGCTCAAGAGGGGATTGTAGAGTTGACCGAGATAGGCCAGGAAGATGACGAGGCCGCCAATGGTGAGCGTGCCAGCAGTAAGTGCCCGCGCTCCAAAGTAGACAACGAGAACTGTGCCAATGGTTGCGATGATGTCACTAAGCGGTATAAAGATGGCGCGTTGGCGTGCCGCATCCAGACGCGCTCGCCAGTGCTGTTCGCCGCGTGTGCGGAAGCGTTGTTCTTCATGTGGAAAGCGCATAAAGGATTTGACCAGGGCAATCGCGGAGAGAACTTCTTCTGCCGTGGCTGTGAGTTCTGACAAGCGTATACGTACTTCACGCGATGCTATACGACTTCTGTGCGCATAAAGCACAAGTGAGGCGAATAAGAGCGGAAGCACTAGCAATGAGAGTGCGGCAAGCAGCGGGTCCAGGTAAAAGAGCATGATGGCGAAGATGAGAATGGTGAGGGTCTGCGTTGCGCCATCGGTAATGCCCGAAACGAGTACATCTTCTACAGCTCCAACATCGCTGATGAGACGACTCACGCTTTCTCCAACGCGGTGATTGTGATGATAGCGCAGAGAGAGACGTAGAAAACGCGCAAACAGTTGATGACGGAGATCAATCACGACGCGCCCGCCGACATAGGCACCCTGGTATTGATCGATGTAGTTCGCAACGCCTTTGAGCAGAGCAATCGCTAGGTAGCCACCGCAAATCCAGAGAACAATTGGTCCTGTTGGTTGGATGATGAGATTATCAACAATCAGTTTGAGCAGGTAGATTTTTGCAGCATTGAGGAGCGGGCGGGCGAGTGTTGCTAGAAATGTTATAAAGAGGCGCCTACGATAAGGTTTGAGCAAGCTGAGAAAGCGAAACCAGATGCGCATATCAATTCGACTCCTCATGCCATTCGTGAGCCAGCAAGCCCATGTGTAGCATTGCTTGCCAGTGTCCCATACTCCAGACACTTTCGCGTTCTCGTCCCTCGACGACAAAGCCAAGTCGTTGATAGACGGCGAGGGCACGTTCATTGCTTTCAAGGACGATGAGGCCGAGGCGGTGCAGTCCTAACTCAGCGAAACAGAAGTGTATGAGTGTGTGCAGCGCATCGCTTCCATAGCCACGATTCTGCATCTCTGGTGCAATCAGTATACGCAAGGTAGCTTTGCGTGCCTGCAGATCAAGATCATGTAAGCGTATAAAGCCAACGAGAGCTTCTGCTTTTGTCTGAATCGCTACAATTTTGATGCGTGGTGTACGCAATAGTCGCTCGAATTCTTGTTCGTTACTTTCGCGTGCATCGAGAGTGTTCGCCGTCGTTGCCTGCAAATGATCTATTTGTGGGTCATGCTCCCAGCGGCGCAACACCGCCAGATCAGCAGCGTGTACTGGACGCAGATTAACCAGTTTTCCATGAAGCATACCGATCTCTCCTTTTTGTGTGTATTGGATATCTCTTCATAAGGGAGTATGGAAGGTGAAGATGATAAGAGGATGAAGGAAAATATGATTTGTTCTCATCAACTTCTCACTGGCATATCATGCTTGGAGTGTACGCTATTGCCGAAATATAGTACTCAATCGAGAGCTTATGAATAGAAGGAACACTATGCAAAAAAAGACGAATTTCTGGAAGCGTGGTATAACTGCTGGTTTGTTATGTTTGCTGAGCATTGTGGTGGTGGCCTGTGGTGCGCTGGTGACCTTGCCCCCGCCAGCAATGACGGCAACAGGGTCAACGGCGATTACGCAAGCCTATCCAACACCTTCCGCTACTCAGACATTGTATAACCAGTCACTGACGCGGCAGACAGCAGGATGGGCGGTAAATCCGGTGTGTACGTTTAGTGCAAGAGGTCTGAGTGTACAGCAGATGAGCGGGCAGGCATATATCTGTCTAGTGCCGCTTGCGTCCCCACCAGACGTGTCTATTACGGTCACTGTGCAACAAAATAGTGGTTCAATGCAACATGCCTATGGCATTGTGTTCCGCCATAGTTCGCCGCACAATTATGATTTTTTTGGTATTGACTCACGTGGGCATTTCACATTAACAGTGGTGGTGAACGATATCAAACATGTTGTGTTACCATTTACGGCAAACAGTGTTATCCGCAAGGGAGTGTATGCAGTGAACGAGTTACAAGTGATTGTCAAGGGACAGGGCGTGACGATGCTAGTCAACGGGACACCGGTAGCGCAAGCAACGCTCTCTGCTTTTGTCAGTGGAGTGGTCGGTGTGCGTGGTATTAATGATGGCAGTGTGCTGTTCCGTCAGTTGGTCATTGTCGCGGTGTAGGCATTCGACTGAAAACACTCTGTGGTATTGCCAGTGGCAGGG
>DAICZM010000138.1 GCA_027311145.1 Ktedonobacterales bacterium | reverse complement strand
GAGCGTTCCTGTCCCACACCCAACGGCTGCACCGCAAAAGGATAGACGACCGTATCTTTTAGCGGTAGAATAGGTAACACATCAGGGATCGTCAGATGGTCATCCTCTTCACGTCTGCGCTGCACATCCTCGCGTTCTGCATCCTCGGGAAAAACGGCCTGCTCGCTTTCCTGCGCAGGCGGTTCGTCCGTAGCAGTATGCTCCTCGACAGGCGCGGGATCGCTTTCCTGAGCGGTTGGCTGTATGTCTGTAGCTGACTGCTCATCAGCAGCATGAGGAGCATCGACAGGTTGTGTCTCTGCGCCCTCTTCCAATCCTTCATTAGGATGTATTGTATCTTTCTCCATACGTTTTTCCACTTTATCAGGGTATTCTATTACTCTTTCGTCCCACTACGCTGAATATGCACCCGTTCGGGCTTGGTTTCAGGCAGTTTAGGAAGATCAACCCAGAGAAATCCATTTTCATAGCGCGCCATGACTGCGTCACGCTCAATGGGATAAGAGAGAAAAACCTCAACACGAAACGGACCATAGCGAATTTGTGCTTCGTGGTAGCTCAGGTTCTCATATCCTTCATGGTCATCGCGGCGATCTCCGCTAATGACAAGAGCGTCTTCGTAGAGTGTAACTTCGATATCCTCTTCTTGCATTCCTGCTAATTCAACCTTAACGGTCATCATATCAACTGATTCGAGAATATCGGCAAGCGGTCGCCAGGTTTTGGAGTGATGAAGTAATGCTTGCTGGCTCTGGCGTAAGGCATCCTGCAATAACTGACGATAATGTCGCTCAAGTTGTTGCGATCCCTCAATATAACGATAAGTCACATGCCGATAGCGCATTCGCATTGTCTTGTTACCTCATGTCGTAAGAAAGCCAAAATATCTTCCGTTTCCAGAACATCAACAATTTTATGGCTGGGACTAGAGAACAGTGTATAAAAACGGCAAAAGAAAGAGGACGATAGCAAACAATCATCTATCTTTTGCCGCACATATGTGTTTTGTTGTGCTATGCTCTACAAAAGCACAGCGTCATCTATGCATAACTCACGCGAGCGGCAAATCCTTCTCACCATTGGCGAGTGCTTTCTGACACTCAGGACAAAGGTACTCATATTCAGAATTACTATCTGAAAGGACATCGCTCTGCACAATGCGAGCATAGCGCGAGCGTGTTGCTTTCCCGCATCTCGAACAAGTCACATACGTTTCCGAGACGGCGGTACGTCGAGTTCCAAGAATATCTTCCTGCATGGGCCGCCACCTGCCTTTCTTTGCTAGTGTAGCGTTCTGGAATGTCGAAACGAAACGGGACGCAGATGAACCCAATCTTCTGCGTTCATCGCATTAGTCTACTACGAAAAACATACGCGCATAGACCCGTTTTGCACGAGCCAACCCTCTTGATTATGGCACGAGAGCCAGGAAATTGCAAGAGCGTTTGACGAGTTCTCATTCATATGCTACTATATTTTCATATCCTCGTCAGCGTTTGCTCTAGAGTAACCTTAAAACTGCTGTCTATCTAATGTGTGCTGGTACGGACGCTCAGCGATGAGCATCCCTAAGACAACGAGGGCAAAAAGGAACATGGTCACGCAAGCGATCAAGCAGTGGCTACAAAATCTGTTCGCGTGGTGGCCCTGGAAACGATCCACAGAGACCGACTACGCGCATCTCCATGACATGACAAACATGGGCGCCGCGCAAGAGTCGATCTTACGGACAACCGTAGATGGATCGATCACACAACCAGGGGCGACATCCGTTGCGGTTGAACATGCCGAGGGAGCGGCCCCCCCAGAGATGAGTTGGTCAACAACAGAAGAACATGCGCCGTCTTCTCCACCAGAAGAGACGCATATCTCTCTTTCACCATCACAAGAACCCGTAAGGAAACGTTCTTCACCTGAAGACATGCTAGAAAAACCTGTAGCACCGAGCATGGAGCAACAACTCGACTTTCTGCGCTATCTTGTCCAACGCGGCGTGGTCAACGAAGGTTTTGAGCGAGGAAAAGAGCCGGAGCAGTATAGAAAACCCGTATAAGAATAAAAAGGACAGGGCGACTGCAAGCAACAATATTGTTCAAATAAGGGCGGGCAAACCTCGCCCCTACTATGATATGATGCACGTTTTATCTTTTCGTATCATTATAAAGGGACTTGCTCTGTCTCTGCTTACCAGGAGCTAAAAAATTGGTGTGCTTGGGCAGTTATTTGTGGAACAATAGATGACGGCAGTAGCCCTTCTCCTTCAAAGACACCGAGCGAACGGTAATGACTCTCCTCAAGCACCAGAACTTCGATAGTACGGGCAGCGGAGTCAACAAGCCAGTACTCTGTTACACCCGCATGCGCATACGCATCTTGCTTCTCGCGACGGTCATAGCTCACTGTCCCTGGAGAAACAACCTCCACGACAAGGTCAGGTACACCGATAATCCGCGTAAATGTGACGCGTTCACGATGGGCATTCAGAATGACACATACATCAGGCTGAACAACCACATCAGGAACCAGTTCGATATCGAAAGGCGCGATATAGACACGTCCCAGTCCGCTATCCTCAATCTGCGTCGCAAGGTAGCGAAACACCAATCCGACCGTCGTCTGATGCCACTCATCGGGAGAGGGTGTCATATACAACACTCCATTGATAATTTCGTAGCGTCTGCCATCTTCTGGAAGCGTGGCATACGTTTGATAGGTCCACTGACCCTGTTTTGCTCCCGCTACATCATTGGCAGGCACGACCATTGGCACTCTTCCAAATATTGTTGTCACATGCGTATCCCTTTCTTGCTGGCAAGAGTGTCCTGACGCTCATAAAGTAATCGTAACATAGGGGCAGACGGGTTACAAGCCATTTTTCGTGTCTTATTTTGACAAGTAGATAGATTTTTTATACAATACTCATAGCTGAACGGCAGAAATATTTTTGCAATCAAGGATGATAGCTATGCTCGAAGATTATTCAGGCCAGCGACTCGACTGGTATCGCCTGGTACACAGATTGGGTGATGGTGAAGGAACATTTGGCGTTGTCTATGAAGGTAAGGATTTACGCAGCAACAATCCTGTCGCAATCAAGATTATTAAAAACTCCAATACTTCTGAGCGACAGTTCTACCACGAGGTCAACGAACTAATACGTAGGCAAGCTCACCCTCATATCGTTCCAATTGTAGGATTTGGTGCCGATAAAAATGTGCGATACATCGTGATGGAATTTGAAGAAAATGGTTCTTTAGACCAACGCCACCCCCATGGAACACAAGTTCCGCTAGCAACGGTTGTGTTGTATGTCAAACAGATCGCTGCCGCACTACAACATGCGCATAATGACGAAGCCCTTCACTGCGATGTAAAACCTGCTAATATTTTGATCGGTGCTAATGATAGTTTATTATTGGGCGATTTTGGGATCGCTGTTCTTACATCAACGTTCCTGAATAAGCTGACTCAACCTGTTCCAACAAACAGGTCCGCCGGTTCACCTTATTATATGGCTCCAGAGCAGTGCCAGGGTCAGCCTGAAAAAGCAAGTGATCAGTATGCCCTCGCAATTATGGCGTATCAGTGGTTACGTGGCACGCCACCTTTTACAGAGGGTAACCAACTAAATATTATGTACCAACATGTTCGCGAGCCAGTACCATCTCTGCGCGAAAAATTGCCAATGCTTGAACCAGCGGTAGAAGCGGTCATCATGCGCGCTTTGGCAAAGAATCCAGCGGAACGTTATCCATCGGTAACAGAGTTCGCACGGGCATTGGAGCAGGCAGCGCAGATGCTACCGGGCGAGGAACGTTATCCTGAGCATGTGGCGCGAGCCATGCGCGAACGCTACTACACGCCTTACATCAATGCCTGGTCGGGACAACCTGCTAGTATGGCACGAGCATTAGGAGAGCCTGAGCAAATCACCAACAACGCGCAAGCATATACATCCATGAGGGGCACAGTTGGCTATATACGCCCATTCCCCAACGGCGTGATGTGCTGGTCCGAGCGTGGCGGAGCGCAACCAGTCTGGCATGGCTTTGCTGCTATTTTACGCAGTAAAGGCGGCGTCGAGGGTTATTTAGGTTTTCCCATAACCGAGGAAATGAAAGTTGGGCCATCGCAGCACCCAGATAAAACACAGGGATATTATCAGGAGTTTGAAGGAGGCTATATCTGCTGGTCAGAGAAGACCGAGTCGCATGACGTAGTAGGCAAGATTGCACAACTGTATACTGAACTTGAGCTTGTAGTGGGTCGCCTGGGGTTTCCACTTGCAGATGAGGAAGAAGTGACATCTTCGCTCGGAACTACTGGCATTCGCCAACATTTTGAGGGCGGCAAACGGGACGGTTTACCAGCTGGCGACCAGTGGGAATTCTCACAAGGTATCTGGGTATATTCGAGCACACATGGCACCTACCCCGTGTGGGGCGGACCGCATATCTATTATGACACCAATGGACAGCATCAATCTGCGCTTGGCTTCCCTGTTGATAAAGAACGACAGGCCACACCATCCCCGCAAAAGACAGAGGGATGGTGTCAGGATTTTGAGGGTGGCAATATTCACTGGACAGCCAAATACGGTTGTGTTCCGGTCATCGGGGCCATACATGATCTCTATCGTTCTTTGGGCGGCAAGCTCGGATTTCCTACAGCAGCAGAGATTGATGCAGGACCATCACAGCGCGGTACAACAGGCAAATGCCAAAGCTTCGAGGGTGGCTTTATCTACTGGTCAGAAAAAACTGGCGCGCATGCAGTATGGAGAGAGATCGGCGAACGCTATCATCTGGAAAAAGGGGTGAGTGGACGTATCGGATTCCCACTCTCTGATGAGGATGAGATCGACGAATCACCTTATGGCACAAAGGGTGTCTTTCAACGCTTTGAAGGTGGCAAGGACGACGGCAAGAAAGAAGTCTGTATCTATCACAGCACATATGGGGCATTTCACGTCTGGGGTGGAAACGCATTACTATATAATGCGCTAGGAAGGACACGTTCACCACTAGGCTTCCCAACATCAAAACCGCGCAAAGCCACACCATCACCGCAAGGCACTGAAGGCTGGTATCAGAACTTCGAGGGCGGAACGGTCTATCGCGTAGTGAAATTTGGCTCGAAGGGTATCCCTGTGCTGGATAAGATGCAAGATGCCTATAAAAAGCTGGGCGACTCTGGCGGTAACTTTGGTTTTCCAACCGCGCCGGAAGAGCCTGTAGAGGGCCAACCTAACATGCGCATGCAGCAGTTCGAGGGCGGCGCGTTGTGCATTGTCACGGCTTAACATACCCGTAAAAATCAATATCTATGCCCCGCACTGGACAAGAAGTGTCCAATACGGGGCATAGGTATTACTAGGCGGCGGAAAAACCTTGTGTCTTCGCTTCTTCCTCGGATGAGAAGTAGACGACATCGAGTTTGCCGTCTTCGGTATGTGGCAACTGAGTCTGGGGCGTCTCTGCTGAATAGTAGCGTTTGCTGCTGACAACACCCAAAAAGCGTGTACCAGCAGGATATTCTTGCGCTACAGGTTGCTCAGCAACAGCGACAGCGGGCTGCGCAGCCTGGGCCTCTGTGCCAGTTTTGCTGTTTGTCTTCGGCTTCTCGCTGCTCGTTTGCATCTTGATAAAGCCGTTTTGCGTCCCGGACGGCTCTAGTGGGATGAGTTGCTCCTCATCGCTCTGTCGTTGCAAGCGTTTTTGCATAAACAGATAAGTTGCAGCAGCAGCAGCTAGCAGACCTACACCAAAGGTAGCCCAAAAGACGAACCGATTCTCTTTTAATTCGTGCGTCACTTTGCTACCACGCTCGGCAAGTTCCTGTGTTGCCTTTTGGCCTCTCTGTGTCACCTCTTTTGTGACACGCCCACTGCGTTTCACCAGATCACGTGAGACCTGACTACCACGCTTAGCGAGGTCACGCGAAACCTCGTTACTACGCTCCAACACCGCTTGTGCCGTTTTGCTGCCCTGTTCGGCCAACACTGAGCCACGCTCCAGCACCGCTTGTGCTGTTTTGCTGCCCTGTTCGCTCAGGCCGCTACCGCGCTCAGCAAGGACCTGACCAATTTTGCTGCCCTGCTCTGTCAGGGTTCCCGTCAGATCACTGCCACGCTTCAATAACTCCTGCGCATAGGGCGTCTCTTTCAATTGACGCAGAGCCAGACTGCGCTCACGCATACGTTCGATAATCGTATTTACAATGGGACCCAGCGTTGCGACTGTCAAGATGCCAATGCGCAACCATCGTCCAACTGTTCCTTCACGGTGGTTCTGATCTCTTTCCACGATATTACCTTCCTCTCTGGTGCATTACCAGTATTCATATCATAGCAATTTTTCGCTCGTTGTGCTATCACAATATATTCTCTTTTAGACACACGAGCTATACTATGTCACCATACATCAAAGAATGTCAAGGCAGCGGAGGTTGAGAAAACCGTTCGGTGGAGAAAAAGCGAGCAGAAATAGAGTGAGCAACCCTTATTCTTCGGAAGCAACTTCGCTTAATTGTAAGACGAGACGGCAGAAGCGCAGCATAGTGGTGGCAAATTCCAGATAGGCGGCCTCATTCTCAATGGCAGTCTGACTTGTGCTTGTACGACGACGTAAGGCATGCATAACAACCATGACATCCTCTTTGAGCGTCGGGTCCAGATCACCACGTTGCATGAGACGCATAACCTGATTGACAATCGTATCTATCTCGTGGCGCATGATTTCGAGATCATGCATCCAGAGGTCCTCTTCGTCGATCTCGTCATCCTGGTTTGCAGCATACTCTCTATCTTTACCGTGAGAGAGGGCACCAGCGGACCGTTCAACAGGGAACTCTATTGATGACTTAGGAAGCAAACCATCACATTGCTTGGGTTGACGTATTGGGTGGCGATAAGAGGCCGATTGTTCCTGCTCTACGCCGAGTTTGCGCAGTAGTCCTGTCAGTTCTTCTTCCCAGCCAGCCATAGAACACCTCCAGGTGAAATACTCAAGCCTGAAACCTTATCGGAAGTGTAGCATAGTGTATCTTCCTTGTAAATGGCCCGAATGGTTAGGTTCTCTCAGCAACAAATAGGACAAATGGTTACTCATTCCCTTCACGCCGTTTTTCTAACCATTTTTTAATATTTGCTTCTTTCCCTTGAAATCCAGGCGTGTAGTAGCGGCGATCACGCAACTCATCCGGCAGATAGGTTTGTAGTTGTATAGCGGGTGGACGTTCGGGGTCCTCAATCTGCATATCCTTATAATACTCGTGTGCGTATTTATATGCTTTGCCGTAATCGAGATTTTTCATCAGTTGAGTGGGGGCATTCCGAATATGAAGCGGCACGGGGGCATTGAGCGTCTTCTGCACATCTTCCTGCACAAGACTGTACGCCGTGTATAGAGCATTGCTTTTGGGAGCCGTTGCCAGGTAGACGACGGCCTGCGCAAGAGCAAGATTGCCCTCTGGTAGGCCGACAAAATGGACAGCCTGCTGCGCGGCCATGCAGATCAATAGGGCCTGAGGATCGGCCATGCCCACATCCTCTGAAGCAATACGAATGAGACGACGCACAATATACAGTGGGTCTTCGCCCGCTTCGAGCATACGCGCCAGCCAGTAGAGGCCGCCATCGGGGTCTGAACCGCGAATGGCTTTATGCAGAGCTGAAATCGTGTCATAATGCTGATCGCCATCTTTATCATACTGGAGCGCACGGTGTTGCATGGCCTCTTCGATCATTGCCAGCGTCAGCTGCATCGGCATTTCTTCGATCGCGCTGACCTTGCTACTTTGTACCGCCAGTTCCAGGACATTGAGGGCCGTGCGCGCATCGCCATTGGCATACATGGCAAGCTGTTGCAAAGCATCCTCGTCAAATGTCACGTTCAGACGCCCCAGGCCGCGTTCCTGATCGTGTAATGCGCGTTCTATAATAGTGCGAATATGCGCATCGCTCAGTCCTTTTAGCACAAAGACACGTGCCCGCGAGAGCAGGGCACTATTGACCTCGAAGCTGGGATTCTCGGTCGTGGCTCCAATCAGGGTGACGGTGCCATGCTCAACATGCGGCAAAACGGCATCCTGCTGCGCTTTATTAAAACGGTGAATTTCGTCAATAAAAAGAATGGTGCGTTGCCCGGAGAACTGGCGCAACCGCCGCGCCTCTTCCATCACTTTGCGCAAATCAGCGACGCCAGCCGAAACGGCACTGAGGCGTACAAAACGTGCATGCGTATGATGGGCGATCACCTCGGCAATTGTAGTTTTGCCACTCCCTGGTGGTCCCCAGAGAATCATTGAGCTGATGGTGTCGCCCTCAATCACACGGCGCAGGATTTTACTCGCGCCAAGCAGATGTTCCTGCCCAACAATCTCATCCAGATGGCGTGGGCGCATACGGGCAGCCAGCGGTTCGCCGCCGGCTGCGGGAGAAGGAGTGCTGGTTGATTGCTCATCTGGCTCCTCTGAACCAAACAATGATGTTTGTTTTGTCATAATGCATTCTCACTCCCTCTCGCGTATAGAAGTCGCATAGATATATCCTGTCGGTTAGCATATCACGTTTGTGGCTCAACTGCTAGCAGCAGAGCAGCCTATCCATCGGGATATCTTGACATAAGCCTCTCAGTCGTCGTACACTATGCTAAGAGGAAATGTGAGAATGATTATCATTTCAGGGTGAATGGCGATGCAGGATAAGACATTAAATGCAAATGCGCAAGCTGTTTTGGACGTACTAAGGGCAGACATGCATCATCCAACAGCTCAAGAACTCTATGAGCAGGTACGGCATGTGCGACCGCATATCGGGATGGCAACGGTCTATCGTATCTTGCACCAATTAAAAGAGCAAGGCATGATTAGGGAGATCGGACGCGATCTCGAATGCCGCTACGATGCCGATACGGGCCATCATGACCACGCAATTTGCACCCAGTGCGGGGCATTGCTAGATGTGCCAGCAGATGTACGCATTCCGCAGGAACAATTGTTGCGTGCCGCACAATCGGCAGGAATGGAACTCAGCGATTACGAAGTGCGCCTGTACGGACGTTGCCGCCAATGCACACAGCAATACCATTAAATTGCCCCGCGATTGTCTATTGGCGTGATATTTGACATCCAATACGCGTCAATTTTGGCAGAGCATCAGACACCTTGCCCCGCATGCGATTACCAAAAATTGCGTACCCGCACATGACACCCACGAGGGGTGTCATGTGCAAATCATACTTGTACTCACATTTTCAGCCAAAATTGCTTGTCTTCGCGGGTCATAGTGCTATGCTCAATCACCTCGGCAAAGTCCTCGGAGCCAACTTGTGGACCAGGTGTGCTTGCCCCTTGGATCGTCTGACGACGATAGGCGGCTGCAACGGGGCCACTGTTCTCCAATGCCGTCGCAAACTGCTGCATGCTGACCTGAAAAAACTGGGCCAGACGTTGCAGTTGCGCACGACTTAGACTGGTCGCACGGATAGTGCCAGACTCAAACTTATCCCAAATGTTCATGGCAAGGCGCAAGCCCTGTGAGGCCTCACGCTTGCTCAGATTGCGGCTCTTGCGCAATTCGGTAACCGTCTGCGCGGCGAAGACACGGACAAGGGCCGCCTGGGTCGCACGTTGCGCCATCACGGTCAGCGCGCTACTCTGCTCATCTTGTATATCGAGCGTTACGCCGCCAGAGGCATAATACGTAGCGATAAAGTCGATTAACTCCTGTTGCTGCTGTGGATGATCGAGCAACAGTTGGTGTTGGACGTGGGCATCACCCGCTTCCTGGGCGGCCAACCACGCCAATTTCAATTGCTGCAAATCATGAGTATTCATTTATTTGTGCCTTTCTGCCTCTTCATTTGAGATGGCTGAGGTATCGTGGGCTGAGTGGGAAGCGGGAGGTCCTGTGTGTCGCCTTGCGTCAACGTTGCCCGCAACAGATCAAGAGCTTGCTGGTAGTGTGAGCGCACGGTACGTTCCGTGAGATGACAGAAATGAGCAATATCATCCCACTTCCAGTGCTGAATTGCACGCAAGACCACAATGGTACGGTCGAGCGGCTCTGGCACGTAGGTTAAAATACGCATACACTCTTCTTCTGCATGTAGTTCTTCGTATTGATCGTGTGGATCAGCGACATCAGAGACAGGCATGCCCTCATCACCAACTGGGGCAGGATGAAGCGACTCGATTAATGTGCGTGGCACATGTTGTGGACGGCCTGCTGGCTGTCCACTCTCATCGCGTCGAAAGATCAGGCCTTCCATACGCAAAGTACGATGAAATTCATCGACACAGAGGCAGCGTAAATAATGAACAAAATTCTGTGTCATAAACTTTTCACGCAAATCAAGGGCTTCGCGCAGCACACGTTCCGCCATATTAGCAATGGCCTCTTCACGCAAGTCTGGACGATGCTGCAAACCATGCGAATGCTTTTTGAAGAGCGGCGTGCAGCGATCAAGCAAAACGGCGGAAAGCCGCTGCATACCTTGTTGATCACTAACTATTTGTAAGGCACGAATGGTTGTAACTAGTTCGATCTCGCTGATCTCAAACCGCCCCT
>DAICZM010000137.1 GCA_027311145.1 Ktedonobacterales bacterium | reverse complement strand
CGCTATGTGGACACAAGAAGAGGCGACCTTTGAAGGCAAGTATTATCAGATACGTGGTGCGATCAACCAGCCGAAGGGCGTGCAGAAGCCACATATTCCCTTGCTGATTGGCGGCTCTGGCGAGCAGGTCACGCTCAAATTGGTTGCGCAGTATGGCGATGCTTGCAATATTTCAAATGCAGACCTGCCCGTGCTGGAGCGCAAATTTTCTATCCTGAAACAGCACTGTGAAACTGTGGGACGCGACTATCACAGTATCAAGCGCACGTTGCTGATGAACTGTTTTATTGGTGAAACAGAAGAAGAGGCTCTTGCTAAATTGTCAGAACGCGATTGTGCCAACCTGCCAACGTTGCGCAAGCAGGCTCTGATCGGCACGCCAGACACCATTCGCCAACGCCTGGCCGAATATGAGCAGGCCGGCATTCAGGAAGTCATTGTCTGGTTCCCTGACGCGGCAAAACTGGACGCCGTGCGCCTCTTCGCGCAAGGGTGTATTGGCTAGCGTGTCATACGCGCTGGCGAATTGGCAAACATATAGGCAAACGGCATGACATTGCACAATGTCATGCCGTTTGCCTGCGCCATTACTGCATAATCTGACCTTGAGAAAAGGTAATATGGTGCGTTTATTAATGTAGGGACAGCGTAACGATGCCATTGATGATGGTCCTATTTTTTTGCAGGGAGATGGACAAATATTATATAACTAACACGGGTACTGTTTGTATGCTGGCGCATTTCATGCAGTATTTAGTGTGTTCTGTAACAATTCTGTAAAGGTAATTGATTGTGTCAATACAAACAACATCTGCGTATCGAATAGAGGGCGGCTACCCAGTGACTGGTGAAATCACCTGCTTGGGCGCAAAGAATTTTGTAATTAAAGCGATGGTGGCCTCTTTGCTTGGCGAGACGCAGACCACGCTTTCTAATGTGCCTGCAATTGGTGATGTTGATATTACTGCTGAACTACTGACTTCTGTTGGCGTGACGGTTGAGCGTGTGGATAGTGATCGTCTGCGCATCGACCCCTCGACCATGCGGACCTCGACGGTTCCCGTGCCGCATTCTGGCAGCAATCGCGCTCCCATTCTCTTGTTAAGTGTGTTGTTGCATCGTTTTAAGACGGTTTCCGTGCCAGTTGTTGGCGGTTGCAAGATTGGGGCGCGCGCCGTTGATTTTCACCTGGATGCCATTCGCGCCTTTGGCGGTGTTGTTGAGGAGAATGAGGATGGCTATGTTGCGCGGCGCATCAAGCCGCTCAAGGGAGCGCAGATCGATCTGCCCTATCCGAGCGTGGGCGCAACAGAAACTTGCCTCTTCTTGAGCGTGCTGGCTGAGGGCCGCACGGTCATCTCGAATGCAGCTATCGAGCCGGAAATCATGGATTTGATTACCATGCTACGCTCAATGGGAGCTATCATTTTTACCTCATCGGGCCGTGAGATTCGTATCGAGGGTGTCAAAAGTCTTAATGGCACGAACATGCAAGTTCTCGGTGATCGTATCGAAGCTGCTTCGTGGGCCTCGCTCGCCTGTGCCTCCAACGGTGATGTAACGGTACACGGCATTCGTCCCGATACGCTTGGCAACTTTCTGGCCTACTATCGCCAGATTGGCGGTGGTTTTGAGCTAATGGGTGCGGAAAGCATGCGTTTCTTCCGTCAATCGCCCTTGCGTCCCGCTGTGATCGAAACCGATGTCTACCCTGGTTTTTCTACTGATTGGCAGCAGCCCTTTGCTATTCTATTGACGCAAGCCAGCGGCATCTCGATCATCCACGAGACAGTCTATGAAAAACGCTTTGGCTATCTCAAAGACTTGAGCGCGTTAGGAGCCAAAACACAGATCACCACGCATTGTTTAGGAGCCGAGACGTGTCGTTTCCGTGACAAGAATCATGAGCATAGCGCGATTATCATGGGGCCAACGCCGTTTACCGCCATTGATGAGATGATTATCCCTGATCTGCGTGCTGGCCTGGCCTACGTGATTGCGGCTGCCATCGCACGGGGCGTCTCGACCCTTCGCGGCGTCGATTTTCTGGAACGTGGCTACGGCAACATTGTGCCGCGCCTCAGTTCAATGAACCTGCAAATAGAGCGTGTCGTCGAGTCGTAAAGACCAATATATCGCGTTTAGAGTAATGCACCCACCATGTCACAAGAAAAAAGATATGGTGGGTGCAAGGGGACGGCGGATACGCTCATCAGTTCCGACAAGGCTTTTAGCGTGTGATACCTGTATCAGGTGTCGCGCTTGTTGTATTCTCCTCTGCTATAGGCCTCACTTTTGTGGCTTGTGCAGCCTTTCTGGCCGCATCCGCTATATCCTGCCCCGCCTGTTTTGTGCTACTCATCGCATTTTGTGCGATGTCACCGAGGTCGCTCGCGCTACCTTTTACGCTCGATGCCGCCTGTTGAGCATAACCTTTCAGGTTGGTAGCTGCCTGTGAGACCCGACCTGAAACCTGCTGCGTGTACTGCGACAATTGCTCATTTTCTGGGAGATATCCACGCAACTCTTCTAAACGTTGAGAGAGTAGCGTGCGCATCTCTTCGCCTCTCATAGGGGCAACGAGAAGGCCAATACCCACACCGAATAATGCTCCTTTAAGAAAACTGTTCATCCTAAAACATCCTTTCCTCTTCGTCTCTATCTATAACTCTGCTATTTGCTTGCCTATATTTACAACCGTGTCGATGGCACTCTTTAATGACACGAGCTATCGTCCTTCACGGTTTCAGCGGTCGCTGTGGATTGCGCCCATTACTCATCACGTGCTATTCTGTTTTTATCTTTTGTCCTGGCATGATAGTTCTTGTAAGAGGGGTTCGTATGCTTGATCTGAGTGCTATTTCTGTTGTTGATAACCATTGTCACCCGGTGCTGTTACTGCAGCAGATGGATGTCAAGCAGTTTCGTCGCTATTTTACCGAGGCGAGTGATACCAGTTTTGCCGAAAAGCACGCGCCTAATACGGTCTACTATCTCTGGATGTTGCGGCAGTTGGCGCAATTTCATGGCTGTGAACGCACTGAGGGTGCGGTACTCGCGGCGCGCAACAGTCTTTCCGGTGAGGTGCTACAACAGCGTTTATTTACCGCCGCCAATATTGATACCCTGGTCCTCGATGTTGCCCTGCCCTCGCCTGAAAGCAGCTATTCGGCTGAGCAAATGAGCCAGTTTGGCGGATGTCGCACCGCGAAGATGCTGCGTCTGGAAACGTTGATGCAAGGCCTGATCCTCGCGTCCGGCGACTTTGACGAGGTTGTTGAACAGTATACGCAAGAGATCAGCGATCTGCGCGCGCGTGGCTATTGCGCGCTCAAAAGTATTGCGGCCTATCGCACAGGCTTGCAGATCGCTGAATGGTCGAAAGATGAGGCGGTCATCTCGTTCAAGGAGGCGCGCGCTGAGGCCGTGCGTGCTGGCAAACTGCGCATTGCCCATAAGCCGCTGATTGATTATCTGCTGCACATTGCCTTTCAGAAGGCGGCGGAACAGCATATGCCTATTCAGTTCCACACGGGCTACGGTGACGGCGATACTGATATGCGTTTGGGCAATCCGCTCCACCTGCGCGACATGTTAGAGCGCAGTGACTATCAGACGATGCAGGTTGTCTTGCTGCACGAAAGTTATCCCTATTCGCAGTTGGGTGCCTATCTTGCCGCGATCTATCCCAATGTCTATTTTGACCTCTCTTACACGATTCCCTTCGTCGATAAGCTAGAGATGCTGGCTTTCACACGTCAGGCTTTGAGTATCACGCCTGCCAGCAAGCTGATGTATAGTAGTGATGGAACCAATCTACCGGAGATGCATTGGGCTGGAGCGTTGCGTGGTCGTAGCGTGATTGCACAGGTCTTGCAAGAGATGATCGAGGCGGACGAGCTTGACGAGGAGCAGGCATATGGTCTGGCGCGTCTGGTGCTGCGTGATACAGCCTATGAGGTATATAAATTGTAAATAATGTTGCGCAATGATGCGAAAGCGAGAACGTGAAATGACAGAAATTGTACACAATACTGGTAGTTCAGCACCATTTCGGGTTGCAGTCTATGCCGTAATTATGCAAGATGATGAGGTATTGCTGGCCCATCGGCGCGATATTGATTGGTGGAATCTCCCAGGCGGGGGTATGGAAACGGGTGAAACGGTCGAAGAAGCCATGTGCCGCGAAGTTCGTGAGGAGACAGGCCTGGAGGTCGAAGTCGAGGGACTGGTCGGCGTCTACTCTAAGCCGCGCAAGGACGAGGTAGTGCTGGCCCTGCGCTGTCGCATCACGGGTGGCACACTGACCGCGACGGAAGAGTCGCGCGAGTGCCGTTTTTTCGCTCCCGACGCGTTGCCCGTCAATACGCTGCCCAAACATCGCCAACGTGTCGAGGATGCCCTGCAACACCTGCCCTACGCCGTCATCCGCGCACAACGCGCCACCTCCGAGGAAGACCAGCGTCTTCCTGCGAACGGTCAATGACGTTTGACCGATGCGTGGGCGTGATGATGGTGTTGAAAAAATGAACGTCGTTACCCTATCCGATGGCGTAGGGGCGTGATTCATCACGCCCTGGTTGCACGTCGATCCGCCTGGGGAGCCGTGTGACGGGGTACGAAGGGCGTGATCATGCTCTTTAAAAAATTAATCCAGATATGGTGAACGGGTTCGTATCCGCTTTAAAATTTTAAAGAGCATAATCACGCCCCCACGCCATTTACCACGTTATTTTGTTAAAGACGATAAACATGTTCCCCTTACGGGTTTTTCCTCAAAATTACAGCGTCAACAGCCGCAATTTCTACCTGTCCCTCGATGGCTTTGTCGTCCAACAGTGCGGTGAAGCAGCCCGCTGGCAAGGTAACGCTTTGGGGCTGATCGGTGTGGTTGAGCAGGAAGTAGAGTTCGCTGCCATCGGAGTGTACTCGTTTGGTGATCTCGACGCCAGTAGGCGAGTTCAAGACCGGCGCAACCTGCGCTTCTGTGCAGAGATGGTTTGTAAGTGCAGCGATAAGTTCGTCGTTGCCTTGTGTCGCCAGGTAGTAGGCTTTACCCTGTCCGAAGCGATTGACGGTCAGCGCGGGATGGTTCGCGTAGTAGTCGCAAGAGAAGACTCCCAGGGCTTTTGCGCCCTCAAGGTGTACCAGCTCGCCCCAGAGCGTTGCCGGATAGGTGCCCTGCATATTTCCTTCGGCAATCTGCACGCTATTGGTCATCTCTTTTGTCCAGGGGTCGAACTCCTCGACGTGGATGCCCAGCAGGGCGCGCAATTCAGCGGGATAGCCACCAAGGATGACGTGATCGTTTTGATCGACGATGCCGCTAAAGAACGTCGTGAGTAGCGAGCCGCCGCGTGCCACGAACTGTTCGAGGTTGCTGGCAACGCCTGGGCGCAGCATGTGTAGCAGAGGCGCGATGACGAGACGGTAGCCGCTGAGATCGCTATCGGGTGCGACGATATCGACAGCGACATTGAGATCGTGCAGCGCGTGATAATAGCTGAGCAACAGTTGCCAGTAGTGCAGACGACTGCTTGGGCCGGGCTGATATTCGACGGCCCACCAGTTTTGCCAGTCCATCAGCAGGGCAACCTGAGCCTGCACACGGCTACCCGTCACATGCGGCGCGAGCCTGCGTAGCTCTGCCCCCACACGGGCAGCTTGTTGAAAGATACGCGTCTGCTCACTACTATCGTGCGAGACGACCGCGCTATGAAACATCTCCGCGCCCGCCTTCGACTGACGCCACTGGAAAAACAGCACGCCATCAGCCCCGTGCGCCACTGCCTGCAAGCTGTGTAGCCTCATACGCCCAGGGCGTTTATGCGGGTTTTGCGGCATCCAGTTGACCTGGCTCGGACTCTGTTCCATCACTAAGTGTGGCTGTCCGCCTTTAATCGAGCGCATGAGATCGTGCGAGAAGGCTGTTTCAGAGGGGCGAGCTGTGATGGGTGGATACATGTCGAATGAGACGATATCCATGTGTGAGGCCCAGGCAAAGGCATCGACGGGCTTGAAGGCGACCATCAGATTCGTAGTTAATGGTACATCGGGCGTAATCGTGCGCAAGAGGTCTTCCTCAACACGGTAACAGGCGAGTAGCGAGTCGGACATAAACCGCCAGTAGTCCAGTGTTTGCCCGGGATTATTCTGGGCGGGCGAGATACGCGGTGGCAAGATATCTTCCCAGGCGTAGTAGCGTTGGCTCCAGAAGTTCGTGCCCCATGCGAAATTGAGCGTATCTAGATCGTGATAGCGTGCTTCGAGCCAGACGCGAAAGGCCTGCGCGCAATTCTCGCAGTAGCAACTGCCTGTGTGACAGCCATATTCGTTATTGAGATGCCACATCTTGAGTGCGGGATGCTGCGCATAGCGCGTGGCGAGACGCTCGAGCAGCGCGGCAGTTTTACGGCGATAATCGGGGCTATTGGGACAGTAGTGCTGGCGAGAGCCATGACTCATACGCACGCCCTCGCGTGTAACGGGCAACAGGGAGGGATAGAGGTGGCTCATCCAGGTCGGCGGCGAAGCTGTACCTGTAGCCAGATCTGCCATAATGCCATTTTGGGCCAGCAGATCCATGATGCCATCGAGCTGCTCAAAGTGATAGTGGTCTGGCTCTGGTTCTAGCAAGGCCCAGGAGAAAATATTGATGGAAACCATGTTGACATGCGCCAGCTTCATCAGGCGCATATCTTCATGCCAGACCTCAGTAGGCCATTGTTCAGGATTGTAGTCACCGCCATAAAGTAGCGTTGCTGGAAATGGTCGTTGCATAGAAGAATACCTCGACAATAGAGTGATGATGCGTATCGTATCATGTTTAGGTATGTACCTGCTCAAAGGTGTCGTGGAGCGCACTATGTAAGGCGTGTTCGATTTCGCCCGTGAGATGTTGTGTAAGCTGATCGGCCCATTGCTGGTCCCAGCCGCCAGCAGCTTGCAAATGTGCTTGACAGCGTGCGAGTGGATCATTTTCGGGGTGTTCGACGCCGGGTTCGGTGCGTGTGACACACAGTTCGAGCAAGATGGGTCCCTGGCCTGTGCGAACTTCTTGTAAGGCGGTTTGCATAGCGGCATAGACGGTGAGGATGTCAGAGCCGTTAATGTGTCGCTGTGTCAGATTGCAAGGCAGTTGTGCCTGTTCCGCAGGGGGCACGATGAGTGTGGTATCTTGTGCGCAATCTTGTTCACAAATGAAAATAGCGGGCAGTTGGTGTTGCGTCGCGAAGCGCACCCCTTCAAAGAAGTCAGGTTCGTTGGTGGCACCATCACCACAGTAGGCAATAGTGGCGATGGGTGCTTTGCGCAACTTGCTGGCGAAAGCAATGCCTGCCGCGTGGAGGATCTGCGTAGCGACAGGGGTAGCACCCGTGACAGTATTATGTTTGTGGTAACCCCAATGTGGCTGCGATTGTTCCCTGATCGCCGGTAATCGCACTGTCGATGAGGTTGGCTCTATTGGTGAGTGCATCTGAAGATAGGTACGAAACACTTCGTAGGGCGTCATGCCAATTGTTAAGACAACGCCCAGGTCCCGATAGTAGGGAAGCGTGAAATCTTTGCCGATCTCGATGCAGATAGCAGTACCGATCTGAGCCGCCTCATGTCCGCGGCAACTGGCTACAAAGTCGCCATAGCCGTTTGCATGCAGGCGCAAAATCTGTTCATCGACCAGGCGTGTCAATAACATGCGCGTATAGAGATCGCGCAATAATGAAAGCGAAAGTGCGAGCGTTGTCATTGCCTCTTATTTGTTTGCTTATTGTATCGTCTTTAACCATAGCCATTATATGCCCGATAGGGAGAGAGAAGCAACTAGGAAAGAATTTGGGCTAGTTCTGCTTGTCAACGTTGCAATTCTGCTGTGTCAATCCTATAATGAACGTGGCGTGTTTCGTGACTTTCTCTTCGACCCTAAGGAATGAATGGTGAATACAAAATCTATGGAGGTTATTGCTCTATGACACTCGATATTCACGCTCCGAAAGCGGATACTTCAGCAGCGCCGCTGGATGTCATCGCGCTTTACCGCACCATGGTAACGGCAAGGGTGATGAACGATCTCTTAAAGACGCGCAAGACACAGGGATATTTTCCTTTTTATATTGGTTGCGCAGGTCATGAAAGCATGGCGGCAGTGCTAGCTGCGTTAGAAGAAACGGACTGGCTTGCCCTCTATTACCGCGATATGGCAGCCTGGTTACAACGAACAGGCGATCTGTATGGACCCTTGCGCGAAGCGTATTCACGAACAACAGGGCCGATGGGTGCTGGTCGGAACATGCCATCTCACTATAGCAGCAAAGCGCACCGCATTCTGCCCACATTTAGCGAAGTTGCTGGACTTATGCCATTTGCAGCAGGTGTTGGCTTTGCCCTTAAACAGCAGGGTCTGGCGGGTGAATTGGTTTTGTGTTCCACGGGAGACGGTGGGGCGGCGACGAATGACTTTCATGTCATGCTACGTGCCTCTGCGGTGCATCAATTGCCAATGTTGATAGTTGTCGAAGATAACGGCTGGGCGATTACTGCGGAGGCGAAGCTTCAGTGGGCTGGTTCGCTGGTTGAGATGGCCAAGGGAGCCGGGGTGTATGCAGAAGAGGTGGATGGAACCGATGCGATTGCGACCTATCAGGCGACCTGTCGTTTGGCGGAGCATATTCGTTCTGGTCAAGGTCCTGTACTGATGCATTTGCATCTGGGTTTGCTCGATGCGCATTCCAGTAGCACCGATATCAGATCATATCGCAAGAAGGAAGAGATTGAATTGACAGCGGTCCTGAAGGACCCTGTGAAAAATTTTGGGCATTGGCTAGTTGAGCAGGGCTACTTGCAGGAAGAGGACCTAACGCGCATTCGCAATGAGGTGCGGGCAGAGCTTGAGCGTATTGAGCAAGAGGTGTTAAAAGAGCCAGAGCCAACGGGCGAGCGCGTGATGGAGCATGTACTCTACGTGCCAGAGTGGCGCGAGAATACGCCGCGTGGCACAAAACGACAGGTGACAATGCTTAGTGCGATCAACGAAGCTTTGGCAGAACTCGCTCAACGAGACCCGAATTTCTTTGTCTATGGACAGGATGTGGGCAGTCCCAAAGGGGGCGTGTTTGGTGCGACCGCAAGTCTCGTCTCGAAGTTTCCCGGTACGGCCATTAGTAGCCCGCTCAATGAGCAACTGATTGTAGGGATTGTGGCGGGTGCGAGTTTGCACGATGGTAAGTCGCGCTGCGCGGAAATCCAGTTTGTGGATTATCATCAATCGGCGACGCAGACCATTCGTCTTGCCGCACGTATTGCCTATCAGAATTATGGTACTTGGACGATGCCAATGGTGATTCGCACCAAATCGGGTAGTGGCGGCGGCGGTCCCATTTCCAGCGGTGGCGCAGGTGGTGGTGCGTTTGGACATTCTAACGCGGGTGAGCAGTGGTTTACCTCGATCCCGGGTATGATTACCATTTGTCCCGCCACGCCATTTGACGCGAAAGGCTTACTTTTAGAGGCTGCACGCTCGCAATCGCCCGTCACTTTCCTTGAACGGGGCCGCCTCTATCGTGCCGAGCCGCCTAAAGATGCTGATGGACACGTGATTGATGCCATTGCATCTTATTGGCAGGTTCCTGATGGCTACTACACGCTGCCTATTGGCAAGGCGCGTCGCCTGAAAATTGGTGAGGGACCGACTCGTGTCGCGATTATTGCCTGGGGTACGATGGTGTTAGAGGCTTGTACTGCTGCCGCGAACTTTGTGAAACTGGCTGGTGGAGCGATTGAGATCGTCGACTTGCGCACGTTGGCTCCCTTCGACGAAGCGGCAGTTGTGGCTGCTGTGCGTGACGCCAATCGGGTGTTGGTCGTGACCGAAGAGTCTGATCTAACCAGCTTTGGACGCCATATCCATTCCTGGGTTGTGCAACATTGTTTCTATGACCTGGATTGCACACCTGGCTTTATCGCAGCGGTCAAAGCTCCCGCTGCGCCTTACAATGGGCGGGAAGAGAGCGCGTTTTATCCGACGGCGCAAACTATCGAAGAGCAACTAGCAGTTCTATTAGCAGAATGAGGCATATGCCTCTCCTCGACTGATTTGGCAGCGTGTGATACACTGCGTTTAATCTGGTAGAGAAAAATATATAGAAGGTTATCGTCCATTCATGAGGAGGTTTCTAGCATGACGACCTGTACATCTTGCGGGCATGATGTCACCGGAAAGAAGTTTTGTCCACAGTGTGGGGCACCCGTGCAGGCCGCGAGCGCCCCCCCTGCTTCAAATGTTTGTCCACGTTGTAGCGGGGAAGTGACGCCCGGTGCAGCATTCTGCATGCATTGCGGAGCATCACTGAAAGCGCAAGCTATTCCTGAACATGTTGCGTCGGCACCTGTCTTCTGTCCTGCTTGTGGACAGCAAGCGGCTCCGGGTGTACGTTTTTGTCAGAGCTGTGGTTCTGCGCTGGGAGCTGAAATGCCTGCTCAGCAAGGCTATACCCCTGGCACACCCTATCAAATGCCTCAACAGGGTCAGTATCCACAGGGTCAATATCCACAGGGTCAATATCCGCAGGGTCAATATCCGCAGGGTCAATATCCACAGGGTCAATATC
>DAICZM010000136.1 GCA_027311145.1 Ktedonobacterales bacterium | reverse complement strand
CCATAGCGTCGATGCGAACCTCGGGCCACAGAATCCGGAGCTGCTTGATGGCCTTCTTTACGTTAGATTTCAGACGACGAGGGTTGCTGTCATCTTGCGGGAACTGCTCCCGTAACCCAGCCCACGGAATGACTGTTTCTCGCTGAGCACAATAGCAGCGATAAACGAAGAAGGTGAGGAGATCCTTCATCGTCGGGCCGCCCTTCTGCCCCTGCAATTGCAGCCAGAGCCGCCGAGGAATAGCGACATGGTGCCGCTTTATGTCCTGAAAAAATCGTTCCTCAAGCTGGATTCCAAAGGGATTTTCGAGACCTGGTAGGGCTTTTTGGCCGTTTTTCTCGGCTTCCAGTTGCAGCGTCAGGTTATGCGGTAAGTTTGACGACGCAATCATTGGCAGCATCATCGTGCGGGTGGTCGTATCACCTCTCCGCTCGATGCCGATCACAAGGCCGCTCAGTCTTCGGAGTCGCGCGGCCAACTCCTTCACACGATCGCCATTTCGCTGCTTCCCTGTCTCTCGTAGATACTCCGTCGCGTTCTTGATCGTAACGAAAGCCGTTTCGGAATTGATCGCTTTATCGAAAAGCCACGCCATCAAATCACGATCATTCCCATAGGCCATGTCCACGCCGGTTAGTCCGGCTGTAAAGGTGACGCGCAGCGTCGATCCGTCACTCAAGCGGGCCGTGCGGACGACCTGGCGCTCGTTTGTGGGTCGATATGGAAGGGTGCAAAGAATGAGGGCTTGAGCCATCTTGATAACCTCGTCCCCAAGGGCTCCGCTGTTCCGGTCTTCGCGCAGCTCAGCGACCCGCTCGATGCTGTTATCGATGGCATCCTTACGCTCTTTTGCGTACTGGCGCGGCTTTTTAGGAGGCACCAGGATTTCATTCGTCGTCATTCTTACGGCCTATAATCATTTCTCAGCAGATTACTTCTTGCCTTTTTTGCTACTTCCATATTTTGCTACTCTTGCTTCCGTCGCCCGTCTTCGAATTGCATCGACTTATAAACGTCGATGAGCGCCCCGTCGATTGCGACCCTCCTACAAGCCAACCGAAGCGCCTCGGAATCGGAAAGGTTTCTAAACCCCTGAGACTTCATAAAGTCCTTGATCGTATCCAGGCGGTCGATATCGTGCTGGTACAGACTTACCGAGAGTTTAGGCGCGCGCGCGCCTTTAGCCCGGCTTGTCGCCTTATCGGGGAACACATGCAGCGTGCGGGCCGGTTCTATGCTCGTTTCAACCTTTGGAAGCGAAGTCTTAAGCTTAGAGAGAAGCTGCTGAGAATTAGAAGACATATTGCTCCTTTGCTAGTTTCCTACTTTATGCCTTTGCTACTCTGCTGCCCTACAATTTCGAGGGCTACCCTGAACAATTCTTCTCGCGCCTCTCCTCCGAGGGACTTCCATCCCAAGAGGACGGCATGTTGGTATGCCTGGCGGCGGCGCAACGTGTTTTTGAAAGCCGGTAGCCCTATCCGCTCTGCCATGTCTTCCAGGTCGCGGGCAAGGATAGTACCCGGCTGAACCTGGTTGAATAGGACACGGGCGCGATCCTGCGCCCCTTCATGATGGATCAAAGTAGCTGTATCGCGTGAGGTAAAGAGGTCTGCTGGCGAGGGCGAAGTCACGAGTACCACGACGTCAGCCCGTCGAATTGCATCCGTCACCTCTTTGGACTCTAAACGCGGAGCTGTGTCGATAAAGAGCGCACCATACTCTTTTCCCGGCTCTGCGATCTCGACCCCACCCACTTCTTGGACCCAGCGTGTGGCTGTGTGCTGTGGGTCAGTATCGAGAAGGGCCACTTTGTGCCCGGCTTCCACCAAGGCACAGCCCAAAAGCACCGAGAGAGTCGTTTTACCGCTGCCGCCTTTGCCATTGCAAAGTGTGATTATCATTTGTTCATAGAGTAGCAAAGTAGTATTGCCCTATCGTAGGAAAATTTTCGCTGGGAATCAGCTTAGTCAAATCCCGATGCGCTCGACCTCATCGAGCGAAACCTCATCATTGCGTCGGTCATAGAGGCCGGTCGTTCTGGCCGACTCATGCGCGGCCATCTGCTGGGCGATTTCCAGCCGTCCGCCGTTCTTGAGATAGGCGGTGATGCCGGTAGCTCGGAAGGTATGGCAGCCGATCTCAGTCTCGATCCCAGCCTGGGCAGCCCGCCGCCGAATCATTCGCCACACATCGGATTGCAGTAAGGGGCGGTGGGCCAGCTCGCCACCGCGTCCTTTACTGGTGCGGAAGAGCGGCCCCTTGCGCTCCTGGGCGATGCCGGCAGCGGCGATGTACTCCTCAAGATACTTATCGAGATTGTGGTGAGTGGGCATCTCATGCTCCTTGCCGCCCTTTTCGTGGAGTCGCACCCAGCCGCGCCGCCCTTGCACAAAGTAGTCTTCAACGCGCATGGCGACAGCAGCTCCCACGCGGGCGAAGGTGTAAACCATTAAGGCAATCAACGCACGATCGCGCAGGCCGGGAAGGGAAGTGATGTCGATCGCGTCGATCAGGGCGCGCGCCTCGTCCACATTGAGGACCGGCGTCTTGCCCTTCCGCTGTGTATGCTTCGGCCCGCGCACGGCGTGGGCTGGGTTTGTGGGTAGCACCTGGCCGACGACCATCCAATCGAAGAGCATCCGCAGCGCAGCTAGCCGTTGCTTCACCGTAGGCTTAGAACACTGCCGGAGCTGGTCCTCGACGAAGGCCGCGACGTGGACCGGCTCGACCTGGGCGAGATCCTCGATGCCATGCTGGACACAGAAGGCGGAGAACTGCCGGACCGCCTCCATGTACGCGCGGCGGGTGTTCTTGTTGCGGATGTGAGAGCTGAAGAAGTCTCGTAGCCGCTTGCGAGCTTCTGGCCGGACCGTGAAGAGAGAGGGAAGGGAAGTGCGAGAGGCCGGGGCAATCATCTCCATAGGCGTCACTCTACCTCAAATCTCACGCATGATAAAGGACATTATCATGCGTAAATTAGGCAGATAAAACACCTACCTAATTTGTAGCTTGCCAACTCTTGGCCTGCCCCTCTGGATTCGTGATCAGCGCGCGTGTGCCCGGAGGCAAGATTTGCAAGGTCTTGAGAAACTCAATCAAACAGTCCCGCTCGTAAGGAGACAGTCGCTGAAATGCCTCTCTGGATTGAAGTCCTTCGCCACTATGGGCCAGGATGGCCTCACGCATGGTCGTGAATTTGCCGTGATGCATATACGGCCCGGAGTTGCCTACGCCCCAGAGCTTGCGGGTGAGAAACTTTGTGTTCCCGGCAAAGAACCCCGCCGAACCCACAGTCTGGTTTTGATCCAGCGGCTCTCGATTCGGATCGTTGCTGCCGCTGGTGATGTCATGAAGCTTCAGATCTGTAAAAGCTGGCACCCAGACGATTCCGTTTGCATCTGGCTTCAGCCGTGGCCCTGGCAACTCATCGCTCGTAAGATCCACATAGATTGGCGCTGCTTCGCCCATCTGTAAATTGCCAGCAGGGTTATAGGGGCCGGGCTCAGAGTACATCCATCCCTTGGCAAGCAAAGGGAGTCTCGGGACATGGCACAAGGAGCACCCTATCTGGCGAAAGCGTTGCTCGCCAATTTGCATAGCTCTTTCCACTTCCGGATCATCGGAAATCACCCGGCCAGGCACGGGAAGCGTGGCCTGATAGATCGTCGCGGCGGTAATGTCCGCGCGTGTTAGCTCGTTCATAAACCCGTCGCCATCTTCATCCACACCTATCCCGAAGCGCTCCTCCGACTGCATTCCAAAGTGCTGCGCAAAGGCGTTATTGGTAAACTGCCGCAACGAAACGGTTCCGCCTGCCTGGCTGAAGGGCAAGATCAATAGGCTTGGCCTGCTGTCGGCAGTGGTTGTTGTAAGGCTTGGCGCTGGCAAACCCTCCACTCTCGAGGTATTCCAGGAACCGTCTATGCCCCGCGATAGAACCCCGAACGAGATGCCTTTACTAACCAGAACCTTCGTCTGGCCCGGCTTCAGCGAGTCGCGGATAACTATCAAATCATTCGTCATCTGCCGGGCGAGCATCTCGATGAACCCCGAGCCGTTCATCCCGATCGTTTTACGCTCATTGGCAATGCTCTGCAAGGTGACAAACTGGCCGTCTTCGGCTATTGCCCCTTCGGTCGGCAAGCCGTCGTTGTGATCAAAGGTAGCGAAATCAAAGCGTTGTCCAAGAACAAAGACGAGCGTCGCACGGTCGCCTCCCCCACCCTCGAAAGGATCGTTATGACATCCTCTGCAGGAATTGGAATCCGGCCCGGAGATCCGGTTGAAGTTTCGGGGAAAGACCAATGACTGCGATGAGTCGGAGAGACGCGGTCCAGTTGGCATTCCCTTAACGTTTGGCCTGCCTTCGCCCTCTTGGATCGTCCATTTGGCAGAAAACAGCTTCTCGCCATATTGAATTAGACGTGCCGTCGAAACGTCGTACTCCTCGCCATTTTTGAGATGGACGAGCACAGCTACTTCTTTGCCTATCATAGAAGTCGCCTGCGATAACCCCTCAACGAGTACCGCCAGGAACAGGACAACCACGGCAACGATGCTCTTCGTCTTCTTCCCCATGCCTGTGACACTCTCCTTCAAAGATCAATCCCTCGCCGCCTACTGAACACATTTGCGGCACATACTCATTTGGGCATGCGTCTTGCATAGGTGTCCGGGGGATGACTTATGCACAATCTCTAGCTTGTCTCCCTCCAGCCTATAAGGCTCTTTGATCAGATGCCCTTCGGCTACTAACGCCGATTGAAAGATTACCGTGAACTCATCTTTATTGATTGAAATCTATCCTTGCGGTATGTCAGATCTTGACAATAATTTTCGTGAAGTACCATCCGTGGAAAATATCTTTAGGTCAACACGATTGTGAGTATCTCCCCAATGAAGTCCATATAAAACTAGCATCGAATGCGACGAGGAATTACGCAACAAGGAAAGATATACAGTTGTGTTTGCAGATGGGTCATTTACCATAGTCCGCAGGTAAAACTTTTCTTTATTGCGAGATAATTCTCCAAGCTAACTGTTGGATCATGTTGCGCAGTAGTTCACGGCATGACAGTCATTTGATGTCCACGATAGTTTTCCGAGTAGGGCCCCCACTGGGCTTGATCGTGAGCTCCAGCTTCCCAGGCAAAGATTCGCGTATATCGACGACGTCAAACGGGGCTTCCTCAAGAGATAAGGGCATTATTTCGGATTTCGCCCTATCGAGTCCCTTGCTCAGGTCGACGATCACTAAATCCGTCTTTCTATACCCGCTTGAGATGTCGCGAAGCGCCGTAAACGCGAGCTTATCGCCATTTATGAGTCTGTACACAGAGCCGGCAATGGCATAACTCGCTGCGTCAGACTCGACGTGGTTCGCATACGATCTTTGCGAGACATTGATTTCAGGGAACACTGGAATGCCAACGTGTATTGGGCGATCTCCTCGGCGGGGCGGAATTCTCCCGGGAATCCCTAGGCGATTTTCCTGCGGTGTCTTGAGAAGATCATAAATCAGCAATACGTCAGTTGGGGTCTCCGCGGTCATTGAGGGATAGTATTCAACGCTAGCAATCAGAGAGCGCGAAATTTTCTTGGGGGAATAGCAGTAGAACCAGTCCAGCTTTCGACCGGACGAAATATCGAATATCTCGACAGCTTGAGTTCTTCCCGCCTCTCCGAGGACCACGAGGCGGTCATCCGTTACATAAGCACTGTCTATGCTCGTTGAAACCACTGGGCTGCTTATGTTTGTCTCAATGCCTGGTTTTGCAGTCATAGACAGTTTCGCCCGCAACTCACCGTTCCCCGCCCCCGCTGCAGGTTCGATACTTAAAGCATCAAGTCTCCATCGGTCCGCCTTTGGCTGTCCGTACAGATGTAATGTTGATACACCCAGGACAAGGATAAACACCCGCTGCTTCATCTGCTTTGTCATGTATTCCCCTTAGTAGAGAATGACCGTTAGAGCGTTTGGCAGGCTTCTCAAGCCAGAGCACTGGGTGCTGGTCGAGTAGTTGTCCAGATGGGTGACATCGTTACAGCACGATGTGCATGCATCCGTTACTGTCTTTACTCCCTCGCCAACTATGTACAAACGGCGGTTTGCTACATATAGGTCAGAGTTCTTCATGCACGCTGCCACCGTCGTTGGACCGACAGCGCCGAGACTTCCCTTGATGGTGTATGGTGAACGCAAATCTCCACTGCCCGTTGAACACAAAAACTCTTCAGAAACGTCACCATAGGAGTTAGAATGACCACTTCCAGTTCCTGTGCTGGGATCAGTCACGCGAAAATCGAATCCGCTAAGCACCTGTTTGAGATGGACGAGCACAGCTACTTCTTTGCCTATCATAGAAGTCGCCTGCGATAACCCCTCAATGAGTAACGCCAGAAACAGGACAACCACGGCAACGATGCTCTTTGTCCTCATCCCCATGTCCCTATCCCAGCTACTTCGGTGATCCACCTGCCTAGTCCGCTGTGGGCCTATCGCAATCGCATTTGAAGTTGTTTGAGGTTTTCAACCAAATGAGCTTTGGTGGGTTGATCCTGTTCCCTTGCAATTGCCTGCGCCAAGACAGCTTTAGATGACTTATTTCCATATAGAGAGAGACAATCGCCAGCATACTGTCTATTAATAGGAGCCGGATCTCGAAGCACTATGTAGAGATACTTCCTCACTCGAGGACCTAATGAGGGGGGGGGGTTGGCCACTTTTCTGAAATATTCTAAAGTGAGCGATCTGGTTGGAGGATCATCTACATCATTTTTCAGTAAGTTTACTATCGACATGATGCATGAATCATCACCCAATGAAAGCAACCTATTCGCCGCAGTGAGGCGATCAATTGCAGAACTTGATGAATCGGTGCACATGTTTATTAGAACGGTGTCTCCTGCATGATTCTGCAACTGAGCTAATGCTGTTGCAAAACTTATCCGGACGTGCGGAACGCGCTCTCGTTCTAGAGCATATTCAATTGCCGGAATTGATCGGATCGACTTGCGTTCAGCTAAAACACCTGCTGCTATTCCTCTGACATCGGGGTCGGAATTTGTTAAGGCACCTTCAATACCGTCCGTGGTAAATGGAATACTGTGCTCCATAAACACTTCTTGAGAGGTAGGCGGCGCTTGAGCATACGCCCCGATCATCACGAACCAATGTACGACTATCATCAGTGCGGACTGCCGTACTACATTCCTAATCGACATTAAACTTCCTTTACTATTGTTTGGTGACTGTTACAAAAGTTACAGGCGTGCCGCCTATGTAACCTGCTTGATAAGTATTTGTTAGATTGAACTTCCCAAAGACCTGACCTGCGCAACTATACGTTTGTGTAGCCGTCGCTTGACAACTTGAAACGCCTGTTCCACTCAGTACATTTGACGCGGATTTAATTGTGTGGGCGTCATAATATGCGTTGTACGCGCTTGGATAATTATTTCCTTCCCATGCGGCACTCTGTGGTATTACAAAATTCGAAAAAACCACGTTTGGAAAATTTGTTGCGGACTGTATGCTAGCGGGGCAGCTGTTACCGATAGGCGTCACAGTCTCCGATACGACTGCGCCAGTGAAGTCTGTGCTTACTGGACCAACTTTCATACGGGTTAATATCCCCACGCCTGTTTGGAATGCCGGAAAGTCATTTTGTAGCGGTTGAGACCATATCTGATCTATAACAACCTCAGTAGGACATGGCGGCACGGTAGGCGTGGGGTTGCCTCCACCACCGGATCCGCAGCCGTTTTCTTGGACGTAAGCGTTGGCATAGGTGTTGCCAGCACTGACGCCTTTGAAGTTGGGCGAAAAGCTGAACTGGTCACCAGAGGTGTTGAAGTCGACGATGGTGGTGTCGCCGAGGGTCCAGTTGATACTGGTGCCACAAGAACCACCCGTTTGGGTAAGGTTGCTGCACGCTCCCGGTCCCCAGGCGAGGCAGCACTGAGCGTTGACGAAGGCGTAGTTGGAATAGCCCAACAGCGGGACAAGCCCGTTGTCGAGAACAGATAAAGCGACACCACACACCACGTAGGTATAGCCACAACTGAAGTTCCGTGCGGCTGTCTGGGATTGGCTGCTGACCAGCAACCGCCCTGTACCGTGGCCCGGATCGACGAGCGACCAGTACACAACGCCTGTATTGGCTCCGGGGTCGAGGACGCGGCCCGAGTCGTCCTTGATCCCCTCATGGATCAGCCGGTTGATGCTGAGTTCACGAGTTTCATTGGGGGCCAGAACATACTTCTTTTCCCATGTGCTCGTTGCCGCCGCGATGCGCACCAGATAGGTCGTTGGAATCGCGCTCGGATTATAGAGCAGCAAGTGCGATTCATTGTCGCCCTGCGTCGTCCACGGATGACCGCCGGCGTTCTCCTGGTCTTTCAGGTCTTTGCCCAGCAGTTCCACCTGATAAAGCACGCCATCGCCACGCGAGACGACTTTGCTCTGCACCAGCCCAGCGGGCTGGTCCGATTGCACCTTGATCGAATGCAGCAGTCCGGCCTGGTTGCGAGCATCATTCAAGATGACGTTCTTGCTCTCTCCTGGCGCGAGGGAGACGCTCCTGAGATGCGGTTGCGGCAGAAAGTCGGTCAGCAAGGCCCCATCGCGTGGATACCTTTCATTGCTGTCCGTCACAGTGATCGTGACGTTGGCCTGCTTGTCGGAAAAGTTCGCAAGCGCTATATGAGGAACGTACACACCATCCGATACAACAGACTGTTTCCCAAAAGGAACACCGGCATAGATCGTCGTGGAAGACTTCTGCATCTGCGGGTCTGTAAACGGCGCGGCGCTGAAGATGACTTCGCTTCCTCTGTGATGCGGTGCAAGGGCGAAGGCAGCCAATGTGCCGGCCATGCTGCCGCCTGTGATCTCGATACCCTGCACTTCGGTATCTTCCTGGTGTGGCACGCTTTCCAAATACTCTTCAAAATTGTTTATGACGGTGTTGGAACATGCAGATGTCAACGAAGTTCCGTAGGCAGGGATGATGATTTGCGTAGTCGCGTCCTGTATCTCGTGACTCAGACACTTTACTGTGACCGTCTGGGACTTGTTGGCCAGATTGCTGATAGCGAGAAGTGACGGGCCTTGTGCGGCATCGGTGACCCCTCGCAGTGTAGAGGAGCCTTCCATGCTGGGCATCGCCAGCTCTTCATCAAGATAGGACGGTATCGAGTGGCTATGGTCTGTGAGCAGTAGTTGTGCGTTGACTGCAACCCCTTGCAGTCCAGCATCCTGGATAATCGAGAGACTGCCCATGCTGGCATACTCCGTAGCCGTGGAGAGGAGATAAGCCATCGCTATTTCGTGCTGGCTGCTTGGAGCCAGCACGATGTGCTGTTGTGCTATTTGGCGGCCGGTCAGATTGCGAAGTGTGATCGTCGCACCGGCGCTTGACGCCGCGTTGTTGACCAGCATCAGCGAACTGGATATCTGGTCGTTCTGAAGAAACAACGGCCCGATGGCGGGCATCGCCATCATCTGGTTGGGTGGAGTCACGCCCGGCAGCGGCTTAGCTGGAAAATATGTAGTTGTTGTCGTAGATGCCTTCTGGGCGAAGGCGCTGAGGGTGAGACAGAGCAACGCTCCTGCGTACAGGCGCTTGCTTGTTGAGGGAACCCGTCCTATCGCCGAAGAGTGTATTTGTCTGAAGTGCAAGAACCGAATCATACGGCCCTCCATTTTTATGGGGGACCTGGAAGAAAAGACTTACAGGAACAGCGCTTATTTGAACGTGATCTACTGAGCGACCAAACAGTACTTATTTCAATCCAGTAAAGTCAAGATGTATTAATTGCCGTATCCCAGACTGTAGACGAACTACGCATCCGAGATGCCATGTGCTGGGTCTACGGATCTTCTCAATGCCCTTTCCTAACCTTGGCCGCCTTTCCGTCTATTGGCTTCGCAGCCGGGATCGGGACTACCGGCATAATCTGCTGCTGGATAGCATCCAGCCGGTCGCTCACCCGGTTTATATCCAGAACGAAGACGTAATATCCGGTGGCTCCACCGATGCCAAAGCCTATCAAGAGTAGAACGGCAAACCATGTCCAGCTCCGGAAGCGAACTTCCTTGCCCACCTCTGCCATGATCTCTCGCGCATGATAGGTCTCGCGGCTCAGCTCCGCAATCGGCCCCTTGACTGCCTCGGCGATGGGCCGGCTGAAGTCGTCCTGGATGGACTGGCGTACTCCCATGGCGATGTATTGGCTGGTCTGCTTGCCTAGCGTCTCCGGGAGCTTCCCGAGCTGGGCGATGGCGGAACCGAGAGCGGCGGTTTTCGAGTCCAAGGCAATCTCTCGCGCCTTCATGGCCTCGTTCATATCGCGCAGACCTTTGTAGATCAACAATAGCTCATCGTCCGTCATGCACCCTCCTGGCCCTATAGCTCGTGACCGTAACCCCTGCCTCGCTCAAGCGAGATCTCGATCTGCTGCTTTTGACTGAGTTCCTTTTCCTGCTGAGCCTTGGCTTGGTCTCCCAGACGCTTGTCGAGGTTAGCTAGCTTTTCCTCAATCGAAACCTGTGCCGCCAGCCGTCGATCCAACCCAGAAAGCTTTTCTTCGATCCGCTCTTGGACGGTTTGAGGGG
>DAICZM010000135.1 GCA_027311145.1 Ktedonobacterales bacterium | reverse complement strand
TGTTTGATGTGACCATATGTTGTCTCCTTTCTATAATAGAGTACGCCACAGAGGGGAAAGCAGATTACCGCTTCACTATTTTGAAGGAAACCACTTGCATACCCGCTATTCGTCTTTATTCTCCACGTGCCGCTTGTATCGCGGCGGGAGTTGTGCCGCCACGTAGCAGCCAGGCCAGAAACACCGCCAACAGCACACCAAGCAACGGACCCACAACATAAATCCAGGCAAACGTCAGCTCCCCACTAACTAGCATGGGTCCTAACGAACGCGCAGTGTTCATTGATGCACCGCTGATTGGAGCGGCAAACAAACCCGCCAGTGCCACCGTCGCTCCTACAGCCAGGGCCGCATTATGCCCAACGATCTTCTCGTTTGTCGCAGTCGCGAGAATCACGGTCAGCAGGATGAAGGTCAACACTATTTCCATTACCACAGCTGGTAGGACGCCATATCCCGGCAACGTTGCCCCAATATGTCCAGCCAATCCAAAGAGAGAGCGCAACAATAATGCTGCCAGCACAGCCCCAAGTATCTGTGCGATCCAATAACCAGGCACGCGCCGCCAGGGGAAATCGCGCCGCAACGCAAAAGCCAGCGTCACCCCAGGATTGAAATGAGCCCCCGAAAGATTGCCCACTGAATAGATCATCGCCATTACTAACAGTCCTGGTGCAACCACACGCGCCGCCAGACTTACCTCGCCATGGCTGACTACTGCGATCACATCACCTCCTGCCGCGACCAATGTCAGGAAAAATGTGCCTATCAGCTCGGCTAACAAACGTCGCAACATCCTGTAACGCCGCTGAGTCTGCTTTTGCTCCTTTGTACGCAACGCTTCCTGTGAGCCAGATACCGCTAATAATGCTTTTCTTTCAGTATTCATCACGTTCTCCTTTTGCATTTTTCTACCATTTTAGCAGAACGCCTAGAAACATCTTGACAACACACGCACAGAAAGTATACACCCATCTTAAAGCAGAAATAAGACTACAAGCCGCCCAGAAATTTATGCTACAATTAGAAAAGAACGCTATTGAACTCAACATCTTATGTGCTTCTCCGCACAAACATCAGCAGATAACCAAACCGATCACGGGAACATATTCAACGGGGAAAGGTGATCTCAGTAATGGGAATTGAAGTACGCATTTTAACCGAAACTGATTCCGAAATTTTTTGGAATATTCGCTTACGCGCACTGCGCGATAATCCTGAATCCTTTGGCTCCTCCTACGAGGATATTCTCGAACGTGGCATCGCCAGCACAAGTAGTACGCACAGTTTGCGCAAAACAGGTGTCAGCAGCGATGATGCAACATTTGGTGCGTTCGATGGCAAAACCCTGGTAGGCATTGCAGCCTTCGCACGCGAAAAAGACACAAAGAAACGCCATAAGGGGCAAATCTGGGGTATGTATGTGCCACAGGAGTTGCGCGGGCAAGGAATTGGCAAGGCACTCCTACAGGCTGCAATTAACCACGCGAGAACGTTGCCACAACTGGAACAAATTAACCTGAGTGTGGTGCTAGTCAATAAAGAGGCGCGTCTGCTTTTCGTATCACAAGGTTTCGAGACCTATGGTCTGGAACGCCACGCCCTCAAGCTACACGAACAATACTTTGATCAGGAATTAATGGCACTCCATCTGAACTAATCGCTTGATCTCTACTGCCATTGAAAAGCGTGAGAGCAAACACGGCAGGAAGTTTTTCGCCTCAGTCCTCACGCTTTTCCGCGGGTAAATAGACCGTAAAGGTTGAGCCGACGCCTTCGACGCTATGTACAGCAACTTTTCCATCATGCTGCTCAACGATTTGTTGTACGTTTGCCAAGCCAATGCCCATTCCTCGGTAGGTTCCTATCACATTGCTGGCACGTTTGAACTGTTCAAAAATATGTGGCACATCAGCAGCAGGAATACCAACACCATAGTCGCATACCTGGAGGACCGCCCATCGTTCCATATGTTGTCCCCCTTCCCCTAGAACCTCTTTTTCTTCGTAGTTTAATATGATATCTACATATTCTGCATGGGGCGAATATTTGATTGCGTTAGAAACAATATTCGATAGAACACGCTCAATACGCGCTACATCGATTGACACCGGGATAAATGGGTACGTCGTTGATAAGCGCAGAGTATGATGCTGCGCCGTTTGCTGAAATTCCGTCACATACTGGCGAAGTAAAGCCACGAGATCAACCGTCTGGCGCATCAATTCCAACTTTTTATTCAGCTGAAGATGGGTGATATCCAATAATTCATCGACCTGCATCGTCATTTTCGTCACGGTCGCGTTAATACGTTCCAAGCCCAAAGCAATCTGTCGATCCGCTTCGGGGACATCGCGACGCAGCGTGCGCTGGAGTAACTGCGCATAGCCCTTAATGGTCCCCAATGGATTTTTGAGATCGTGCGAGACAATCGATAGCAATTGGTCACGGGCAATAATAGCCGCCCGCGCCTGTTGATACAATTGCACATTCGTGATAGCAATGGAAGATATTTGCGCAAGTTGCACCAAAATTGCTTCGTCTTCCGCTACAAACTCGCCCTCATATTTATCGGAAAGCACTAACACGCCCAGCGCAACCTGGTCATGCCCACGCAAAACGACACCAAGTAGGCCATGCAGTGGCGGATGTTGTACGCTTTCCTCACACAAGTCTCTCAACTCAGGATAGGCCAACATCTCTGACGCGGTTAAGCGCAAAGGGGCTTCACTGTCGCGTAGCCGTGCATAGAGAGAGGGATAACCGACAAACTGTTCTTCCTCACGCCATCTAGCATACTGCGGAGAAAATGACACCATATGTGTCGCCCTTACGCCCTCTGAGGTTGCCTCCAACGCAGCCATTGCCTGATGCACTCCGATCAGCTCACGTGCCTTGGCCACCACTATACTCAATATCTCTTCGACCGGGCGCATCGAGTTGATCACCAGTGACACATTTGCCAGTTCTTGAAGATGTAAAGCATGCAGACGCATTTGCTCCGCAAGAGCCAAACGCATCTTCGTCCTTTCCAAAGACGAACTCACCCGTGCTAATAATTCACGGGCCGAAAATGGCTTCACCAGATAATCATCCGCTCCCGCTTGCAATCCTTCAACTGATGCCTTTTCACCCGCACGAGCAGAGAGCAAGATAACAGGAATAGTATGCGTCTCTTTATTTTCGCGTAACGCCTGTAAAAACTGCAAACCATCCATCACAGGCATCATGCTATCACTGATGATCAGATCAGGTTTGTTGGCAAGGACCATTTGCAAGCCCATTTTGCCATCAGCAGCCGTCTCGACCCGATAGTGCGTGCGCAAAAGACGTACTAAGTAGTCGCGCATATCGGCATTATCGTCAACAAGCAAGATACGGGCCTCCATACCGACAGTAGGCAGAGTTGTAAGTGTACGCTGTCCATCATGCAAAGCCATCGCTGGTAGCGTTGTTTCTGGCGCAAGCCAACGCCTTGCCTCCTCAACATAGGCCATCGCATCGACAAAGGCATCAGCATTTTGCTCTGCCATATCCATACAAATCTGCTCAGGTGGTAGGTGCGCCTTTCCCAGTGGTAAAGAGACGCTAAAAGTTGTTCCTACACCAGACACACTAGTAACCCCTATTGTTCCACCATGCAAGTGTACTAACTCTTGCACCAATGAGAGGCCAATACCCGATCCTTCAAACGAACGTCCCTGTACACCATGGATGCGGTGAAAACGCTCAAATATCTGTGGCAACTCATTAGCCGCGATCCCAATGCCTGTATCGCTCACGGTCAGCGTTACGTAGTTCTCTGTACTACGTAACGCCACGGCAATCTCACCCTGAAACGTAAACTTGAAGGCATTCGAGAGTAAATTTAAGACAATTTTTTCCCACAGTTCGCGTGCTACATAAACCGGTTCAGCAAGCGGTGGACAATCTACACGAAAATGCAGGCCGACGTGTTCCACCAAGTCCCGAAATGAGCTTGCCAGCTCAAGCGTAAAACGAGCAAGGTCAGTCGGTTGGTAGACAGCCTCCATACGCCCAGCCTCCATACGCGAGAAGTCGAGCAGTGTATTAACAAGCTTCAGCAAACGTCTCCCATTCCGATACACAATCTCTAATAACGCTCGTTGCTCTGCATTCCAGAGGTCCGTATGTGCCGCAAGAACATCTTCGATGGGAGCCAGCAACAAGGTTAACGGGGTGCGAAATTCATGACTAATATTGCTGAAAAATGTCGTTTTAGCGTGATCTAGCTCGGCCAAAGCCGCGACATGTGCTTGTTTTGCTTCATAGGCACGTGCATTGGCAATATTAGCAGCGACTTGCCCAGCCACCAGTTCAAAAAATCCACGATATTCGCTATCTAGCGCACAGTGCGGACTTACCCCTACGACCAACACGCCAGACAGGCTCTCCTGACCAGATTTCGCGACAGGCAAAAACAAAGCCTCTTGCAATGGTATGCCAAGAGGAGATACCGCTTGCAGCTTGGGAAAATGCTCAGCTAAGTTCTCCACCAGTATCGCATTACCTGAACGCGCCACACGGACCAGATATCCCGTATCCTGGTCTTCTTGCAGGGCATCTTCATCAAGCATTTTTGTTTCAGGAGTGTTCGAGGAGCTGGCAGTTAAACCTGTTGCGCCTGCAAAGCGTGCTTTCTTGCTCACCTTATCACACAAATACAACAACACACATGGCAAATCGGCACTATTAGTTGTTAGGGTTTCGATAACGATTCGGCACGCCTCTTCAGTACTCTTCGCCTCTGCATTACGTGCTGCGAGTTCACGCAGGATGCGCAGACGCCGCTGACTTAAAATCTGCTGTGTTGTTTCCGTTACAGCTGAAAACACACCCGCGACTCCGCTCTCATCGCGAATAGGACTATAAGAAAAAGTGAAATAACATTCCTCAACATAGCCATTGCGCTCTAGTAGCAGGAGTTGGTCATGCGACCATGTTGCCTCACCATGTGTGACTACGTTGGCAAGCATAGGACCAATCACGTCCCAGATTTCGGTCCAGCATTCGCTTCCACGCTGTCCCATCGCAGTAGGATGCTTCACCGCACCCAACATGGGACGATATGCATCATTATAGAGCATCACCAGCTTTGGTCCCCACCAGATCAGCATCGGGAAACGCGAGGCCAGACAGATACTGAGGGCAGTACACAAGCTTTGCGGCCAGCTCTCCACCGGGCCGAGCGGTGTTTGCGCCCACTCGATCTGACGCATCAACGTTCCCATCTCTCCGCCGCTGGCAAAAATACTATACACAGTCGTCATTCTCTCCGAGGAGGTTTGCGGCGTCGATGTCTGTTCCATCAAATCGGTCCTTCTTGTCGAGTTCTCTGTTCTCAAGTATGGTTATGTTCCATGTTCTCAGCATGATTATATAGTATGCTATCTTTTAGAACAAGCTCCGTCTACAAAACAAACAGAAAAAGGCCTTTGCTGATATTCAGCCGATAACAAAAGAAGCAGGTCTTCCAGTGTAAGGAAACCTGCTTCATGAGTATACAAGTGCTTAAAACCCAAAACGTGCGCGATAGGCTTGCCATTGCACAAACAGTTGGCTCCGCACTTCCGCTCCCGGCTTAGGCGTATAGAGCAGTGCCAGCACAACGCCTACAGCCAATCCGAGGCGAAATAGCGTGCGGGCACGCTGTCTCTTCTGCTGATAATGCTCGTAATTCTCTTGTAATGCTTCTTTCATATCCTTCACATTCTCGCCAGCCTTCGTGAAGCCCTTCCCAGCCTGCGTACTGCCCACACTCAGCACTTCCATAGCTTTCGTGCGTGTCTGCTCCATGCTTTCCTGGACACTCTCCTGCACATCGCTTAACTTCTGCTGGGCCTTCACCAGTCTTTTCCCCATCAAATGTGACTGCTCACCAACCACCTCCTGAGCCTTGCTCAGCCCAGCCTGCACCGCCTCCTGGGCCTCCGTCAGTCCAGTTTGCAGACTGCTTTGCGCATTATCAAGTGTTGCTTGTGTGCGTTCCTTTATCTTTGTCATGATCTCTCCAAATTTTTTCCTGCGCCTATGCGCATTAAGAACTCTCTTGTTGATCTGTCTACCAGCTCTACTTCTCTTTTCACGTAGTATACGGCACAGAGGTTTCACAATCTTAGTTTTCATAGGATGCACCTATTTGTGATATGCTGTTTTTAGAAAGACTGTCCTTATTTTAGAGAGGAACCTACGAAGAGATGCAAATAAAACGTTTAGGACGCACAGGTTTGAAGGTCTCAGAAATCTGCCTCGGCACGATGACTTTCGGCAATCAGTGCGACGAACCAACCTCACATGCCATTATGGACAAAGCCTTCGCGGCTGGTGTCTTTTTCTTCGATACTGCCGACGCCTACCCACTTGGCCACACGCCCGACATGCTGGGCCGCACAGAGGAATTCGTCGGACATTGGTTGAAGGGCAGGCGCGAGCAGATCGTGCTGGCCACTAAATGCCGTATGCCGATGGGTTCTGAGCCAAACAGCCAGGGTGCGTCGCGCAAGCATATCATGCAGTCCGTCGAGGCCAGCCTACGCCGTCTTGGTACTGATTATATCGACCTCTACCAAATTCATGCTCCTGACCCCGAAACCCCGTTGGATGAGACGATGCGTGCCCTTGATGATCTGGTTCACAGCGGCAAGGTGCGCTATATCGGTTGCTCAAACTATCCTGCTTGGGAACTCTGCAAAGCACTCTGGATCAGCGACAAGCTCGGCCTTGCGCGCTTTGATTGCGTACAACCGCGCTATAATCTGCTTTTCCGCCATATCGAGAGCGAACTCTTCCCGCTTGTGCAAGATCAAGGCATCGGCGTCATCAGTTATAACCCGCTCGCTGGTGGTTTGCTCACGGGCCGCTACCAACCAGGACAAGCCCCTGTCGCTGGCACACGCTTCACCTTGCATAACGCGGGTAAGACCTATCAAGCACGCTATTGGCAAGAGGCACAGATGCAGGCTGTCGATCACTTGCAAAAAGCCAGTAGCGAGCGCAATCTTTCGATTGCACAAGTTGCCCTTGCCTGGGTTCTCTCCCATCATGCCATCACAGCTGCGATTCTAGGAGCCAGCAGACCAGAACAGCTCGACCAGACCCTACCGGCCATTCACCTCACACTCGATACTGAGATAAAGAAGCTTTGCGACGATATCTGGTATCAGTTACCTCGTGAGCGCAACCCACAGGTCGCCTATCGCTAAGCGCGCCTTGTTCACATAGCACGTATGGATGCGTGAGGCAGCCATACGCAATACGTAAAGGATTGTAGATGAAACGCACATTAGGCATCGTGTTCTCTTTCTTGCTCTTATTCACAGCTTGCAGTAGCACAACGGTACAAAACTCTTCTAGCACGGAGGTTGCAAGCATACCAACACCCCCCGGTGGCGTCACTGCCCTGCGTGATCTGGCGCAAAAACGTGGCATTGCGATAGGAGCAGCCGTTGACTATAACGCACTACAAAACGAACCTCAATATGCCTATGTGCTAGGTAGCGAGTTCAATATCCTCACACCCGAAAACATGATGAAATTTGATGCGACCGAGCCAGAGCCAAATGTGTTCAACTTCGTACCTGCTGACGCTATCGTTAAATTCGCACAACAGCATCACATGCTTGTGCGTGGGCATACCCTCGTCTGGTACAACGCGCTCCCTACATGGATTACGAGCGGCACTTTTTCACGTGACCAGTTAATGGCTATTCTCAAGCAACACATCATGACCGAAGTATCACACTATCGCTCGACAGTCAATATTTGGGATGTCGTGAACGAAGCAATTGCCGATAATGGTTCATTGCGTCAGTCCATCTGGGAGCGCGTGATTGGCCCTGACTATCTTGATATGGCTTTTCGTTGGGCACACGAGGCTAATCCACAAGCCCACCTCTTCTACAACGACTATGCGGGCGAGGGACTCGGCACGAAATCTGATGCTATCTACAATCTTGTGAAGGGCATGCTACAACGTGGGGTACCAATCTACGGTGTGGGTCTCCAAATGCATGTTAGCACGCGCTATTACCCATCGACACAAGAGGTCATCGCCAATATGCAACGCTTAGCGGCACTCGGCTTGAAAGTACAAATCACCGAGATGGATGTTAAAACACAGGATGACCCAAACCCGCCCGCGCAACGCTTGCAGGATGAAGCACAGATTTACCATGCAGCAATGATCGCATGTCTCGCCGTCAAAGCTTGTGAAGCATTTGTCATGTGGGGCTTCACCGACAAACATTCCTGGATACCCATTTTCACAGGCCATGCCGACGCGCCACTTATTTTTGATACCAACTATCAGCCCAAACCCGCCTTCTTCGCTCTTCAACAGGCACTAAAATAAAAGGGCAATGACCCTATTTTCCCAAGATTTTTTCGTATGATTTTTCGTGTAAAGAACAGGAGTGCATCAATGGAGACGTTACGCACACCAGATCAACGTTTTGCCAACTTGCCTGACTACACCTTCGCACCACATTACATCGAGATAGACAACATTCGTATCCACTATGTCGATGAGGGTCCACGCACAGCTGCACCCGTGCTGATGCTGCACGGTGAACCATCCTGGTCATATCTTTACCGCAAGATGATCCCCATTATCGCAGCAGGCGGACATCGCGTCATTGTACCCGATCTTGTTGGCTTTGGACGTTCCGACAAGCCCACACAGCGCACCGATTATACCTTTCAACGACAGGTCGATTGGAAGCGTGGTCTACTTACAACACTCGATCTGCAACAGACCCCACTCGTCTGCCAGGACTGGGGCGGTCTGATCGGCCTGCGTCTCGCTGCTGAACACGAAGCACGCTTTGCACGTATCGTTGCCGCCAATACCTTTCTGCCAACGGGCGACATCGCCCCTGGTCCGGCTTTCCTGCGCTGGCAACGCTTCTCGCAAGAGGTTCCCACTTTTATCGCCAGTAACAGCATCAAAAGCGGTAGCATCACAGAACTCGCGCCCGCCGTCCTTGCCGCTTATGACGCGCCCTTCCCCGATAATCGCTTTCTTGAAGGGGCACGTCAGTTTCCTATGCTTGTTCCTACCACGCCAAATGACCCCGCCTCTGAGCCAAACCGCAAGGCGTGGAGCGTGTTACAACATTGGACAAAACCCTTCCTGACCGTTTTTGGCGATTCTGACCCCATCACCAGGGGCAGTGATCGCTTCTTACAAGCGGCAATCCCTGGCGCACAAGGCCAGCCCCATGCCACACTGAACGGAGCAGGGCACTTCCTACAAGAGGACAAGGGACCAGAATTTGCCCAGATCATCGTCGATTTCTTGCAACACATGTAAGCATAAAGATAGCAAAAGAGTACCTATCACACGCTCCACTGCACTGGAGCATACAGTATCTATCACGGCAATGACGATGAAGCATTTCTTCTGCTAAAAGCTGTGACTGATACTTATTTGATAAGTACTCATACATTGAGTATAGCAGGTGACACGGAAAGTTGTCAAGTTAGGAAGATCAACGGAACAAAACTCATGCGTTTTGCGCTTTGCCTCTCTCCACACAATTACCCCACCATTTGGCTATACCGTTATATCTGCTACGCTGCACACGTTTCACAACTGTGTAGTAGAATAGTTTATTACGCTGTGGGAGTATCTAATGGATATTACGCCTCTTCCTGAAGCATCCACCACCTCGCCATCTGAGACGCTGACACACACACGGGAAACGGATATTCAGGCAAAAACTGAACAAAAACGCACTTTTTGGCGCACATGGCTTCTGGCTTTCCACGAAGTCTTTCCTGTCTATCTAGCTGTTCACATGGCAGTGCTGGCCATTAGTTGTCTGGCATTTCTGTTTACAATCCGTGACTTTTACTGGCAGGCTCAGCCTTTCTATATGATCTGGCAGCAGTGGTATCGCTGGGATACAGGGTTATTTATGCAGATCGCAGAACATGGGTACACCACGATTTCGCATACTGCCTTTTTTCCACTCTACCCCCTATTGGAACGTTACGTGAGTTATCTATTACCTCATCACCATACGCTCATTGCTGGCCTGATTATCTCTAACGTGGTGGGACTGATTCTGCTGATGGTGTTATACCAACTCGTTTATGAAGACTTTGGACGCGAGCAAGCTACTCGTGCCGTCCTTTACCTCTCACTCTTCCCCACAGCATTCTATTTTACGTCGGGCTATAATGAATCGCTCTTTGTCTGTCTGGCCCTCATCTGCTTTTATAATATCCGACATAGCAATTGGTGGCTGGCTGGCATCATCGGCTTTCTCGCCGCTTTGACACGCTCTACCGGTCTCTTGCTCGCTATCCCGTTCTGCTACGAATATCTGCGCCAACGTGAGTTCAACATCCGCCGTATCCGCTTCGACGTGATTGGCGTCACGCTCATGCCGCTGGCAATTGGCCTCTATGCCATCTATTGCTACTACAAGTTCCATAACTTTCTGGCCTTCTCGCAAGTACAGGCAACTGTCTGGAACCGCCATTTGCACGGACCCTGGACAGGCATCATACGTTCAATCCACTCTATTCTGATAAGCAATGGTTTTTTAAGCTTCCAATCAATGCGCAACCTGACCGACCTGCTGCCAGACCTATTCGTGCTGGCTCTCCTTATTC
>DAICZM010000134.1 GCA_027311145.1 Ktedonobacterales bacterium | reverse complement strand
GAATAATAGCTGTGGCTGGTTGTCCTGCGAGTGAGAAACGCCCAACGTCGTGCCATCCCCAGAAATAGATGCCGTGAATAGCTGTGTCTGTAGGGATGCTGGTTAATGCTGCATCACAAGCGGCGGCCTGCTGAGCCGGGTCAGGTAGCGTATTCGTCTCCTGCTGCCAGGTATGGTAGAGAGTATCCTTGCTATTGCGATAACCAATTTCGGAGATGAGTAGTGGTTTGCCAGACTGATGTGCAAAATCGTCAAGAGCGGCTTTGATGGTTATTTGCCAGAGGGTTGTCAGGTTTGGTGGTTGTGTGTATGTAGGTATTTCTTCGAGAGAAATATACTCGGAGACACCGAGTAGCGAGAGGGTCGGATTGTGCATCCACTGAGGGATAGGATAAGTGAGTGCTGTCCAATTCAGATCATAGCTGAGTGTACCTGTAAAAACTGCATGCACGTGTGCGATAAGCGTGTTCCAAAGGCTATCTGGGGCATATTGTTGCAGCCATTCTTCTTCTGTGCCGATAGCAAGCTGTTCAACCTGCTCCTGTTGAGCGACTTTGAGATAGGGTTGGAGTGTGTGTAAATAGCTGGCAAACCATGCCTGCTCCTGCTGGGATGTGCTGAAATGAATATCGCCTGCCCAGGCATCGGAACCGTTCACGGTAATGAGTGGTGTCACGAAGACATGGTAGCCGTCGTTGTGAGCAATGCGTACACCTTCTGCAAACGCTGTGAGCGTTGGTGTACTTTGGTTGGTGTGGACATTGGTTGAGGTCAGCGTATCTTGCACAAACAGGATCGGCATCTCTAACCAGCGATTGCCGATTTGTGTGTGCATTGTTTGTAACCCTGTGACCCAGCCAATATCGCTATAGCTATAGCCATTGGCTGTCCAGCGTGGGAAGGCCATGCCTGTTTGAAATTGCGTACTCTGCGTGAGCGGCGTCGCTCGCGTTGGTGTAGAGGGCAATGAAGTTGCCTGTTCCGTGAGGAGCGTATGCTGCTGACTTGCGATAGATACGGGTATGGCGATACCAAGAAAGATAAAAAGTATACAAGCAATAGAAAGAAAGAAACGCTTCTTTGATACTTTGTAACGCATACCGGGACTTTCCTTTCTGATAAAGCTCCTCTTATAGAAAGGTATCGGTATGCTTTGCACATCTCTTGATGTGGGGCGATAGAGGCGCAACCACGTCAGCTTTGTGCAAGGGAGCGTTCATTAGTATGAGAGGCTCCAGTGTGTGAGCTTGTATTTTCTGTGCTATCGCGGTTTTCAGGAGTTGCGCTTTATGTTCTATCGTATTGTTTATCAAAAGTCTATGCTAGTAATTAGTGTTTTAGCGGTTGTGGTGATGCTTTATATGAGTGGTAGCGTGATGGTATCCGATGTCTATGCATCTACAAAACCTAAGCCGAAACCTAAAGCAACGCTAACGCTGAATATTCCATGTGGGCCATTATGTGTCAGATTAACGGTAAAGGGGAAAAATTTTCACGCTGGACAAGCCAGTTTGAGCTATGTCGATGCACTGAACGTCCCTGGCATTTTTGCAGCTCCCAGCGATAATCGAGTACAAGTTGCGCAAGATGGCACGTTTACAAGCACGAATGTGATTTTGCCTGTGACTGGTCCTGTTGGGACGTGGAAGATTGTAATAACCGATAGCGTGGGAATGGTTGTGAGTGCTGGATATGCAGTATTGGCAGCTCCTGGCATTGCAGCAGCAGGCCCACCGACACTCGTGATCAATCCTCTCAGTGGTAAGCCAGGGGATTTGGTCGCATTCACAGGCAATAACTGGCTGCCGCAGGGGACAAGCGTGACTTTGCGCTTGCAGGTTGGCACGACAACGATAGCACTGTTTGGGAGTCCATTGCTCGCGGACACAAACGGAGCTATTATGGGGTCATTTTCTGTGCCACAGGGCCTCGATCCCACACAGAGCGCGGCAACGGTGAGCGCAGTGGATGCGAGTAATGCGTTGCAAGCACAAACACCGCTCACATTGCTCAATCTGGTGCCGACGCCGAGTGTCAGCCCTACACCTGCGATAACGCCAACGCCGCGCAGTGTTGCATATAGTGTCCCATCGACGGGTGGCCCAGGTGGCGGGCTATTCGCGCTGTTTGGCGGTGACACCACGATTATCGTGCTTCTGATCGTGGGGGGTTCCCTGGGCATTGCTGCTTTGATGTTGATCTTATTTCTGGTTCCCTGGGGAGAACGAGAACGAGAACGAGAACGACGACAAAAGCCCCTACGTAGTAGACAGTGGTAGGGGGCATGGACTATACTATGCCATGATAGATGCGAAAACAATGCCAGAGTACAGGACAGTGTCTCTGGTCTCTTCATTTGCAGCAGGTTCTCTTTGAGAAGGAATGACATGGCAGACGACTATGATGTATTAATAGTAGGGGGTGGCCCTGCTGGTTTGGCGGCAGCGGAGGCAGTTGCTCGCCAGGGTGGGCGCGTGCTGGTACTGGAGCGGCAGAACGAAATTGGCTATCCGGTGCATACCAGTGGTGGTAGTTGGGTCAGCGATATGAAGGCTCTTGGTATTCCAGAGCATCTGTATCACCCCGTCAACAATGTGGTCTTTGTCTCACCGCAACGCACGGTTCCTCTCACGTATCAACCAGCAGTGGCCTGCGTGCTGGATGTGCGTGGCGTGTATCAGTATCTTGCGGGCAAAGCGATTGCGGCGGGCGCACTTGTGCGTATGCGCCATACTGTAGAGCAAACCCTGCTCGAAGATAGGCGTATCGTGGGTGTGACTGTGAAAAATCATCTTGGTGAGCGTTTAAGCGTGCGTGCAGCAGTGACGATTGACGCCAGCGGATTCTCGCGCCATCTCGGTGTGCGCACAGAGATGGGAGCGGCCTTTCATCGTTATGGCTACGGCGCAGAATATGATCTCTACGCTCCACATTACCCACAGGATGAGCTGTTTCTGATTATGGGCAGTGCTTTTGCGCCGCATGGCTACGCCTGGGTCTTTCCTCGTGGGAATGGGCGTGTTCGGCTGGGTGTGGGTGTGTTGCATCCTGATTGCGATGATGATGCACGGGCCTATCTTGAGAGCGTCATGACGATGCCGCAGTTGCGTGAGAAATTGCAGGGGGCCAGCCCCGTCGAATATCACACGGGACTGTTCCCCTCAGAGGGAGCAGTGGAACGCTTTTCGCGCGATGGCCTGTTGCTGGCAGGTGATGCCGGTGGGCATGGCTCGACGCTCGTTGGCGAGGGCATTCGTTTTGCTATCTATGCTGGTCAGATGGCCGGAACAGTGGCCATACAGGCGGTGCAGGCAGGCGATAGCTCGGCAACCTTTCTGGAACGTTTCGATAAGCAGTGGCGTGCGCGCTTTGGACGTGATATGGAGATTGCTTACATGATTAATAAGCATATTGCGAACTACAGCGATGAGCAGTGGGATCATGCACTGGACCTGATGAAACGTTTGACTCCTGCTCAGATGGCACAGGCATTGCGTGGGGATTTCACGGCTGGTCTGGTGATGGGCGTGTTAGCGCGCAATCCCGGCTTGCTCGCAACAGGTGGAAAACGCTTCTTAGACCTCATGTTGGAACGTATCAATAAACCAACACTCGCATCGGCAGAGAGCTAATCTTGGGCGGGTAGCCGTTTGTGATGCGAAAAAACTTGAGATTTGTTTGTGATCTCAACCTAAAATCAGGAATACCCATCTCTCTGTAGGTGTTACAAAGAATAGGCGTGTATTTCACTGCTTTTATCACTCATTTCAAGGAGTTCTCTGTGTCAGATTTGACTGTGCAAAGTCCAAAAACGGACCAGAAGATTGTGATGTATGCCACTGCATGGTGCGGTGATTGCCGGATGGCAAAACGCTGGTTTGATGCGCATGGCGTTTCATACGACTATATTGACATCGAAAAGGATGAGCAGGCGGCTGAAGCTGTATTGCGTCTCAACGGTGGCATGCGTTCAGTACCCACAATCTTGTTTCCCGATGGTTCTGTGTTGGTCGAGCCAAGCCCACGTGAGCTAGCTGCTAAATTCGTGCGCTAAGTTCATCTACATGTTTTATGCTCCTGCTTTCTGACTACGAAGCAGGAGCATTTTGTGTAAGACGAACAAATTTCCTATTGCCTGGTTGCAAAGGTATCGTTTTTGAGGCGTTTGGCATAGAATATACAGAGGTAGATGATATGAGTGATCTCAGAATGAGAGATAGGTGATGAACAGGCAAGCAGGGTTAGAGTATAGCCCGATTTATCTTGACTATAACGCAACGACACCAGTTGACCCGGCGGTCGTAGATGCGCTATTGCCGTACCTGACGCAGCAGTTTGGTAACCCATCAAGTACGCATCACTATGCGCAGGCTCCGCGTCGGGCTATGGGACTGGCGCGTGAGCAGGTGGCACAATTACTGGGTTGTGCATATGATGAGCTTATTTTCACAGGGTGTGGCTCAGAGAGCGATACGCTCGCAATCCGCGGCGTGGCATTGGCGCGCCAGGCCAAAGGAAAACATATTATCACCCAGGTTACAGAACATCCAGCAGTGATCAACGTTTGTCATGCTCTTGAACGGTTGCATGGTTTTCGTGTCACCTATCTGCCAGTGGATGGCTTCGGGCAGGTGAAACCGTCTGCGGTTGAAGCCGCAATTGAAGCTGAAACGGTCCTTGTGACGGTGATGCATGCGAATAATGAAACTGGAACGCTCCAGACGATAGCAGAGATTGCGGAAATTGCTCACCGGCATGATGTGCTTGTCCATACGGATGCCTCGCAGTCAGTTGGGAAAATTGCCACGCAGGTGACGGCACTGGGTGTCGATTTATTAACGGTAGCAGGCCATAAAATATATGCACCAAAAGGCATCGGTGCGCTTTATGTACGGCGTGGGCTAGCATTAGAGCCAGCTATTTATGGTGGTGGGCAGGAAGCGGGCAGGAGAGCAGGCACGGAGAACGTCGCTTCTATGGTGGCTCTGGGCAAAGCGGCAGCATTGGCACATCAGCAGCTCGAGAGCAGTGGGCAACGCTTGCTGCAATTGCGTGACCTCTTGCAGCAGCGTTTGGAGCAGTATTTACCGGGTCAGGTCTCTCTCAATGGACACCCTGTGCTACGTTTGCCGAATACTCTCAATGTGAGCATTGCTGGCGTGGTGGGCGAAGATGTGCTGCATGCCACGCCGCAGATTGCCAGCTCAACTGGTTCGGCTTGTCACGAGGGTGATACCGAGCCTTCAGCAGTCTTGCTGGCGATGGGTCTCTCGCGTGAGCGCGCCCTTGGGGCCTTGCGCTTGACGCTGGGACGCTGGACTTCAGAGGCAGATGTGGAATACGCCGCAACATTGCTAGCACAAACTGTAGCTTCTCTGAGAGAGAGGCGGTAAAATAGAATGACGTATATGCCGCTGATAAACTGATACAGTGGTCGCACGTTAGCATTTCCGATGTTTAGAAGGAGAACGCATACCATGACCATTGGCGAGCCGAGAATGCATTATCCTGTCCCACCTGCTATCGAGCATCCAGAACTTCTTACCTATAGAGCAGAGTTTCCCATTCTGCAACGGAAAACCTATCTAAATAGCTGCTCATTAGGCGCGCTCTCTGTTCGTTCCATGCAAGGCATCGAACAGTTTATGGAGATGTGGAACGAATGGGGAGCGCACGCATGGTATGAAATCTGGTTAGGCGAAATTACAAAGGCTCGCCATAAGTTTGCTGCTTTGATTGGAGCGCAGGTTCACGAGGTTGCAATAGCCCCGAGTGCCTCTGCTGCCTTGAGTTCGATTGCAACGGCCCTGGATTATAGCAAACGTAACAAGGTTGTCGTAGCAGACCTGGACTTCCCAACATTGGCGTATCAGTGGTTGGTCAAAGAGCAGTTAGGTGTAGAAAGCCATTTTGTGAAGAGCCTGGACCGTGTGACACTCACGCCTGCTCTATTTGAAGCGGTGGTAGATGAGCGGACTGCGCTGGTGGCAACCTCGCGTGTTTTCTATACCAGCGGGTTTATTCAAGATATTCGCGCAATAGCTGATATCGCCCATAAACAGGGTGCGTATATGCTGGTCGATGATTATCAGGGCACAGGGCAAATTCCTCTCAATGTCAATACGTTAGACGTAGATTTTCTGGTGACAGGCACGCTGAAGTGGTTGATGGGCGGCCCTGGTTTGGCGTTCGTCTATATTCGTGAGGGTTTATTGCCCTTGATTCAACCGACGATCACCGGCTGGTTTGGGCATCGCGAGCAATTCCAATTTAATGTGGAAGAATTTACTTTTCGCGCAGATGCCGCAAGAATTGAGATGGGAACGCCCGCAATGCCAACTATCTATGCTGCCAATGGCGGCCTGGATATTGTGCAGGAGATTAGCGTAGAAAGCACTTGTGAGCGCACGCGCTATCTCACCAACGATCTGATTGCGCAAGCCCGTGAGCATGGATGGACCGTACATGCGCCACTGGAGCCAGAATATCGCAGTTCGATTGTGATGCTGGAGCTTGAGCAACCACAACAGATCGTCAAAGAACTGGTCGCACGTAACATCATTGTCGATTATCGGCCTGGGTTATTGCGTATCTCACCATACTTTTATAACACAATTGAAGAAAATGCGATTGTAATCAATGCAATCGCGGAAATACTGGCAAAAAGAGCATAAGCAGAGAGCTAATTTACGGAGGAGAAAGAAATTATGGTCTGTCCAAATTGCCGCGCTGAATATGAAGTAGAAGACATGTATTGTTGCCATTGTGGTGCGGACTTGGCGTTATCGTCAACCGGCCTTGTGGCGATGAAGAAAAATCTGCCCGCCGTGTGGAGCAATCCTGCACTCCCACGTGGTGTTGCCGCGGGAGTGGGTGCAATTGCGATTGGTGTTGGTATCGAACTTTTGCGACGCAGTTTGTTGGCGCGTCTGGCCACCCCAAAAGGGGCGGTCGAGACAGCTTTACCGGTATTGCATGGTCTTAAAGACCTTTTATTGCCGCAGAATGAAAAACCATTAAAACTGACGAAAGGCTTTGAAGTTCAAGAAACTATTGTGTATATGCGACGGGTGATTCGTCGATAAACTGCTCTATAGTTACTAGAGAAGAGTTGCGTATGGCGTTACTATTGCGTGAAAAACATGTCCGAGCTTTGTTGAGTATGCAAGAGACGATAGTGGCGTTAGAGGATGCATTGAATGCGCTAGCGCAGGGAAAGGCTGAGAGTCAACCGCGTACCCGACTGGCAGTTGCGAATGGCGTCTTGAACATGCTGATAGCCGCCGCCCCAAGTTTTGGTGTCGTGGGTTTTAAAACCTATACAGCATTTCGGGAAGGCGTGCGCTATGCTGTCTTCTTGTTTAGTGCGCAGGATGGGCAATTGCTGGCCGTAGTCGAGGCTGATCGCTTAGGGGCTATGCGTACTGGGGGCATGAGTGCCGTCGCAACCAAATATCTTGCGCGCCCCGATGCAACGATTGTCGGTTTGATTGGAACAGGCAATCAAGCGGTGACGCAATTGATGGGGATATGCGCAGTACGCTCGATTTCGCTTGTGTATGTGTTCAGTCGTCATCAACGCGAGCGCGAATTCTTTTGTCAAGAGATGCAACGCTTATTAAATGTGCAGGTGATTCCTGTTATCACGGCCAGGCAAGCGGTTGAACCTGCTGACATTTTGATTACGGCGACAACGTCGGCAGAGCCTGTTTTGTATGGTGAATGGCTGAAGGCGGGTTGCCATATCAACGCGATTGGCTCCAATTGGCCTCATCGGCGCGAGCTGGATTTCGCAACGTTGCAACGCAGTCAGGTCATTGTGACAGATTCGCCGGACCAGGCTCAGGAAGAGGCTGGTGATTTCATTATTCCCGCCAATGAAGGCTTGTTTGATTGGGAGCGCGTGCATAATCTGGCTGATATCGTTAGCGAGTTGCGTGTAGGAAGAGCATCAGCCCAGGATATTACACTGTACAAAGGTCTGGGTATTGCGCTAGAAGATGTTGTGACGGCTGCCCATGTATACTATCTTGCGCGTAAGCAAGGACTGGGTGAAGAGATTGATCTGCTACATTGATAAGATGCTGGAGCAGAGGCAGTCAGAAGGGATGACAAGCATTCTATGCCAGGACCGTATGGTATGGGCCATAAACGCGCTCCGTTTGCGCAAACAGCCGGTTTTTTGCTCCTACTGGCACTGCTCTTTTCTGCCTGTGCGCCGAATGCAGGTCTGTTAGGGGGTGGTACATGGCAGTATGTTGGTTTAGCGCAACCGATATTGGCTCTGACGGTGGATACGAATAATCCGCAACATCTCTATGCTGGTTCCATTACCCAAGGGGTGTATGTCTCGACCGACGGTGGGCAACACTGGAGTCAGCAGAATATCGGTTTGCCTCTCCATGCCGCCATTCATGCACTGTCTTTTGATATTCCTGACAAAAAGCTCTACGCGGCTACCTCGCAGGGATTATTTGTCAGCACCAATGCCGCACAGCAATGGCATCTCGTCAGTGCCTCATTGCCTGCCGATAGCTACACGGCCCTGGCTTTCGATGTCAATGCCTCGCCGGATATTTATGTGGGAACGGCACAGAAGGGCGTGTGGATGAGCCAGGATGGGGGAACGGATTGGACACAGCGCAGTAGTGGCTTGCCATCGCATGCTGTGATTGAGAGTCTGGCTCTTGACCCCATCTCACATCTCCTATGGGCTGCGACTTCAGTTGGTGTCTATCATGCCGATGCACTGGGTGCGCATTGGCAGGCGGCAAATAGCGGTTTGCCAAATGGAACGATCTTTATCGTTGTGCCTGCCGCCGCTAGCGGAGGGACAAACGGCTTGCTGTATGCTGGCACAAAATCAGGGGTATATTTTTCGCATGATAATGGTCTGCACTGGGCAACGAATAATCAGGCTCTGATCGGGGCTAGTGTTTTCTTTGTACTGCTCGATTTCCGCAGCACTAATGCTACAACTGTCTACGCGGGAACGTCAGTGGGCGCGTTTCGTAGCGATAATAGCGGCGTTGATTGGGCTGGTATCGCTACTGGTTTACCGCGTGATGGAGCAGTCTATGCGTTAACGTTAGGCGCAACAGGCTATGCGCAATTATATGCTGCGGAGGCGCAAGGACTGTATATCTTTCCGGGAAGTAGTGGCGGCTTTAGCCTCTCGCGTCTCTTGCCTCTATTGGTTATCTTGCTGCTCTTCTTTGTACTCTATCGTTTCACCATAGGCAAGCGCAATAGACAGCGCAAGCGTCCCCAGTCTGAAACTGCCACCGAGACGCCAGCACCCAAATAGTTATGCCTACTTGTCTAACCGTGTCATCAAAAATTGCAGTGTACAGGCTATATTATTGTCATGTACACCTGTGTAGAATGCATCCTCTGCCAGATTAGGCATGCTGGCGATCACTTCCCGAAAGGGATAGTTGATAAGAGCAGCACCCTGGGTGATCTCATCTTCGGTTGGCTTCTGCCGGTGCAGAAAGTCCTGGCAACGCTCTTCGAGGCTGCGTAGATAGGCCAGATTTTGTTCTACCATCGCGACTGTCGTGGTTTTGCCGTGTGAGCAGAGAACGCGCTGGGGATGTAAGCTCAAAAAATGTTCCAGCGTCTGGCGCATGGGTTGCACGCCTTCTTTGTCGCCAATAATAGGGATGGGACGTTCTACAGCATCGAACGCGAGCAAAAGTTGTAGTTCAGGAATCCATGCTGCGATATGGTCTGCGTGATGTCCTGGTGCGGGTAATAGTTCAAGCGTCAAGTCGCCGCCGTGTAGGGTCAAGCTGTGTGTGAAGGTGATGGTTGGCGGTAGCAGGACAACATGTTGAAAGACTGCGTAGCGTTGCTGGTACTCGTCCAACTCGGCCTGTGCCTCTGCTGAGCGCAGGCGTGTGAAACAGTGGCTATGCGCGATAATCGGTGCGCTCACCTGCCCATTGTGGCTGAAATAGCTGTTGCCCCAGGCATGGTCCCAATCGGCGTGGCTGTTGATGACCAAAAGTTGCCGTCCTGGAAGGACATCGTGTAGTTGTTCCACTACAAAAGCCATATCCTCGGGACAGAGCAACGTGTCGAGCAGGGCAACATAGCGGTCGGTAATGAGTGCGTATGCGTCAACCTCCAGATGTTCGCTTTCGTCAGGAGGGGCAAAGAGGCAGCGAAAAACGCGCACACGTGGGTCTCCCCCGGTCTCTGGCACAATACGCAACGTGTTTTGTAGCGGCATGGCAAAAACTCCTGTCTAGGTGAGGTTAGTGGTGCGCACCAATATAGGCGACAGCGAGATAGAGGAGATAGAGGAGCAGACAGACCAGTAGAAATGTGCCATAGCATGTCAAGCTCCAGGCACGACGGGTGTTAAGGGCTTGGCGCAGTTGTTCGACCATGTCAGGTGGGTCAAGCTCGATAGATGGTTGTAGTTCGAGTATATGAGGGAGCATTGCGCGAAAATCACGCGCATTACTCATGCCTTCTGCCATGATAATGGTTGTATCATCGTCCAGGTCTGCCATTAAAACGAGCTTGCTGGGATTGGGGTCGCCGGGTGTCAGAATCAGACGTTTAATACTGTCGAGCTGTAAGCGCAATTACTGATCTTCTTCCTGACCCGTGACGACGAGTTGCGTATGAT
>DAICZM010000133.1:3099-10700 GCA_027311145.1 Ktedonobacterales bacterium | reverse complement strand
GTGGTTGGGATGGGTGGGGACCCTTGTGGTTGCCCGTCTGTTCCCATTCCCGTGGTGATGGGTCCAAAAACCTCCCCGTGTAAGCCCTTGTGGTTGCCCGTCCGTTCCCCCACCGCACGAATAGCTTGCACCTCTGTAAGCGGTATTGGCCCGTGAGGGATTGCGACCCGATGACAACGTCCTGGCATTTGTCTCGTTTGAGAGTCAAAAAGACAAAAGTAGCCCCTGAGTCTGAATGGCCGCTTCAGGGGTTACCTAAAAGGCTGGGCCTGCCTATTCTTCTGAGAACAATCACACTCCTATCACATTTCAAATAGTGAAATGGCAATATTGTATTGGCCTCTATCCTATGCTACAGTTGAAGCATTGAGACACTATTGCTGAGCTATTGCGACGGTGATAGCTGCCCGATATGTCGCATTATCTGTGTTTCTCTGGGCGAGGAATGCCTCGTATCATTGTACTAATAATGCAATGATCAGTGTTAGATCGCAGAGTAAAGGAGAGATAGCGATGGAGCCATCTACGGAACTTTCGAAACGCACACCGGAAGAGATTTTTGCGCATCATGCCCAGGCATTGGGAGCCGAAGACCTTGACGCAGCTGAGTTGGACTATGCTGATTCTGCCTATCTTATCACCCCTTCAGGAGTATTACAGGGGAAACCTGCTATTCGCGCTTTCTTCGCTGGAGTGTTTCAGGCCTTGCCTCAAGCGCAATGGAATGTCAAGACAACCTATGTTGACAATATTCTGTTCCTCGAATGGACTGCCGACTCCCGACTTGCTAGCGTATCTGACGGTGTGGATACCGTTATCTTTGCCAATGGACTAATCCAGATTCAGACGGCACGTTACACTCTCGTGCCGAAGGCGTAGCCCCGGCGGCCTGATCGATCTTTCTTCGGGAAGAATGTATTGCTAATAACCGGGAACTGGCTTCTTGGTTGTTCACTCAGGAGGTGCCTCGATGAGACAAGATGTTACGTTTCTCAGTCAAGGGTTGCATTGCGTTGGTTGGCTCTATCTTCCAGATGACTTGAAGAGTGACGAGCGACGACCTGCTATTGTCATGGCTCACGGTTTTAGTGCTGTCAAAGAGATGTATCTTGATGCATTCGCTGAACGGTTTGTTGCTGCGGGCTTTGTCACCTTGGTTTTCGACTATCGCTACCAGGGTGCTTCTGAAGGTGAACCGCGAGGACAAATCATTCCCGCCGAACAACATGAGGATTACCGCAATGCGATCACCTGGGTCTCTCTTCGACCTGAAGTCGATCCCTCGCGCATTGGCATCTGGGGGTCTTCCTATAGCGGAGCGCATGTGCTGCATCTGGCGGCGTTTGACAGGCGCATCAAGGCTGCGGTAGCACAGGTTCCGTTAGTCAATGGGTGGCAGAATGCGCAACGACTCATGCGCGCAGATGTCTTTGCTCAGTTTGTGGAGGCCCTGGCGCAAGACCGTGTGCAACGCTACACCAAGGGAGAGGTCAACTATGTGCCCGTTGTCGCGCCAGAGGGCCAGCCTTCCGCGCTGCCAACTCCCGATTCGTATGCATGGTTCACTCAGACCGGTGCGACCAGGGCCCCCAATTGGCTCAATCAAGTTTCCCTGGAATCTATGGAGAAGTTCCTGGAGTATAATCCTGCTGCCAACATCCATCTAATTGCACCCACGCCTCTGTTGATGGTAGTAGCCAGCACTGATACTTTAACGCCAGTCGATCTTGCTCTTGCGGCTTACGAACGGGCACTCGAACCGAAATCACTTGTCATTGCGAAAGGTCCGCACTTTTCGGCCTATACGGAACCAGGTTTCTCGCAGGTTGCTCCGCCAGCGGTAGAGTGGTTCACACGACATTTGATGGCGCGCTAGAGGATGACCGAGAACAGGTAGCGGCTGCAAGTATGATTTTGTCAAACCAATTATCGGGAATGAGAGTGACCCCAAGGAGGAGGTCAAATTATGCCAGTAGATCAAAAAACGGCCCACTCACTCTACCAGCAAATGCTGGTGATTCGTTATTTTGAAGAGACCATGGCGCAGGTCTATATGGAAGGCAAAACGCCCGTATTTGACATTGGTGGAGGCACTGTACCAGGGGAGATGCACCTGGCTGCTGGTCAGGAGCCGGTCGCCGTGGGTGTCTGCGCTCACCTGCGTTCTTCCGATGCCGCCACTGGTCCGCACCGCGCTCATCACATCGCTATTGCCAAGGGTGTTGACCTGAAGAAGATGGCGGCGGAGATCTTTGGCAAAAAGACGGGCCTGGGCAAAGGCAAAGGCGGTCATATGCATCTCTTCGACCCGAGTGTAAAGTTCGGCTGCTCCGGCTTGATTGCCGCAGGTATGCCGCCCGCACTTGGCTCCGCCCTCGCGGCTAAAATGCAGCACCGCGATGATATTGCGGTATCCTTCTTTGGTGAAGGTGCGTCCAACCAGGGTGCTTTCCACGAGTCGCTCAACCTCGCTGCTGTTTGGAAACTGCCCGTGGTCTTTATCTGCGAGGACAATAGTTACGCAATCTCGGTTCCCAAATCGCTCTCTACAGCCATCGCGCGCAATTCCGACCGTGCGCAAAGCTATGGCATTCCAGGCATCTCCGTCAATGAGAATGACGTGATTGCCGTGTATGAGGCTGCTGGTGAGGCCGTGAGTCGCGCACGTCGTGGGGATGGTCCCTCGCTCATCGAAGTGCATACTGATCGCTACTTTGGGCATTTTCAGGGCGACCCAGAACTCTATCGCGACCCCCAGGAGGTATCACGTCTCAAGCAACACGATCCCATTGTGCGCCTGAGTAAGCAACTGCAGGAGCAGGGATGGCTCACGCCCGACCAGGATGCAGCGATCCAGCGGACAGCGAGAGCGATGGTCGACGAGGCCATCGATTTTGCCCGCCAGAGTCCCTATCCTGCGCCAGAGGAAGCACTTGAAGACGTTTTTGTTCCTGTTGGTTGATCATTGTTGATCAGGAGGAAATGCTTATGGCTATCCATGTACGTGAAATTACCACAGCTCGCGCAATTTCGGAGGCGATTGCCCAGGAGATGACGCGCGACCAGAATATTTTTGTGATGGGAGAAGATGTCGCCAAGTATGGTGGCATCTTTGGTGCCACGCAAGGGCTGCTCGATCAATTTGGCGAAGAGCGCGTCCGTGACACCCCCATTTCCGAGACGGCCTTTATTGGTGCGGCCGTTGGCGCGGCGAGCGAGGGGATGCGCCCCATCGTCGAGTTGATGTTCGTCGATTTTTTTGGCGTCTGCATGGACCAGATCTATAACCATCTGGCGAAGAACACCTACATGTCGGGCGGCAATGTTCGGCTGCCAGTGACGCTGATTACGGCCTACGGTGCTGGCTACAATGACGCGGCCCAGCACTCGCAGTCTCTCTATGGTGTCTTTGCGCACCTCCCTGGCATGAAGGTCGTCGTGCCCTCTACTCCCTACGACGCCAAGGGCCTGATGATCCAGGCGATCCGTGACGACAACCCCGTGATCTACTTTATGCACAAGGGCGTAATGGGTCTGGGTTGGATGACGATGCTCGATGCCGCAGCTGGACCAGTTCCCGAGGAGTCGTATACCATCCCCTTTGGCGTGGCCGATATCAAACGCGAGGGCACGGATGTCACCATTGTGACGATTGGCATGATGGTTCACCGCGCACTCGAAGCCGCACAAACGCTGGCTGGCGAGGGCATCTCTGCCGAGGTCGTGGACCTGCGCACCCTGGTGCCACTGGATCGGGAAGCGATCATACGATCAGTGCGCAAGACCCATCGCTTGCTGGTGGTCGATGAGGATTATCGCAGCTTTGGCATGAGCGGTGAGATCATTGCCACCGTCGCCGAATCGGCTCTCGATTACCTGGACGCTCCAGCTCGTCGCATAGCCGTTCCCGATGTGCCCATCCCTTACAGCCGCCCGTTAGAGCAGTTTGTTCTCCCGAACGCGGCGAAGATCGTGACAGCCGTGCGCGAATTGATGCAGGGTGCATAAGGTTGAGATGAAGGACAAACTTCATTCCCGTTCCCCTCTCTTCAAAGAGAGGGGAACGGGAAATCTGGCTGCAAATTGAAGAACGAAGCGGAGCAATTCCTATGACTATCCAGGTCGTAATCCAACCATGGACGGAGACCGACATTGAAGAAGGCTACATCGCTAACTGGTTCGTGCGCAGCGGTGACACTGTGCGCGAGGGGCAAATATTGGGCGAGTTGATGGTGGAAAAGGCCAATATTGAGATTACCTCGCCACACGATGGCGTGATTCAGAAGGTCTTTATCAAGCGCGGCGATGTGCTCAAGCCGGGTGAGGTGGTCGCCGAGATCGCTGTGGCTGAGAAGGCTGCGATGGCGCAACCCGACGCCAGTGCTTCAACAGAAACCAGTCGCAGCATAGCTGAAGAGGCCAGCCAGACGACGGCAGCGCAACCGAGCGGCAGTGCCGAATTTATGCCTGCATCGCCTATTGCCCGTCGGCTTGCGCGTGAGCAGGGTGTAGACCTGTTGCTGGTGCGTCCCAGAGATGGGCGGCGCATCACCGAGGAGGATGTACGTCGCTATCTCGCTGCCAGAGAGACGCCCACTGCCGTGAGTATGACAGCAAGCGCGCCAGGGGAAGCATTGAGCGGGCGGCGCAAAATCATTGCCGAGCGCATGCTGCGCAGCATCCAGCAGTCGGCTCAGCTCACACTGACGACTGAGGTCGATGCCGAAGCCCTCGTGGCAGCACGCGCAAAGTGCCAGGCCACTATGGAAGTCAGCTACAATGATCTTCTTGCGTGGCTTGTTGCGCGGGCACTCACGCAGCATCCCTCGCTCAACGCGACACTTGAGGGTGATCGCCTGCGCCATCATCAGGCGGTGCATCTGGGGCTGGCGGTTGCTGTAGAGGATGGCCTGCTAGTACCTGTACTGCGCAATGTCAATCAATTGACGCTCGCACAGATCGCCGAGCAGTCGCGCACGCTGATTGCGCGTGTTCGCGCTGGCAGCATCGCCCCTGGGGAAATGAGCGGTAGCACCTTCTCCTTGACCAATCTTGGCGCGTATGAGATTGACGCCTTCACGCCCATTCTCAATCCGCCAGAGGTGGCTATTCTGGGTGTGGGTCGCATCCGCGAGACCATTGTCCCGCGCAATGGTCTGCCTGCATTGGGCCACGTGATGGTTTTGAGCCTCACCTTCGACCACCGTGCCGTAGATGGTGCGCCCGCCGCCGCCTTTCTCCAGAGTGTCAAGCGGCTGCTTGAGTCGTCTGCAAGTTACGAGGGAGCGTGCTAACAGTGGTTCGTGTAGGAATCATCGCCAATCCTGCCGCCTCGCACGACGTGAGGCGCATCAGCGGCTATGGGTCGAGCGTGGATAACCAGGAGAAGATGCGCATTGTCCGGCGTGTGCTGCTGGGATTACAGGCCGTTGGCATTGACGAAGTGTTGGCGATGCCCGATCCTTACGCGCTGTGCCGCAATGCCACCGCAACAAGCGAGCTACATATCTCGCTGCGTGAGTCGCCGTTCACATGCGCCAATAACGAAACCGACTCAACCCGTGCCGCTGAGTACATGGCGGCAGAGGGCTGTACCTGCATCGTGACGCTGGGCGGAGATGGCACAAATCGCGCGGTAGCCAAAGGGAGCGGCGAGACACCGCTGCTGGCGATTTCCACTGGCACGAACAATGTCATTCCCAGTGCCATCGAAGGCACTATCGCGGGACTGGCTGCGGGCATCTTTGCTCGTGGCCTTATCCCTGAGGCATTATCCGTCCGGCGCACCAAGCGTCTGGAGATCATGCGCGCAAACGAGATCATAGAAAGTGCGCTGGTGGACATCGCCGCCTCGACTGACGTGTTCCTGGGATCGCGTGCCATCACTGATCTCACTTCCGTGCGCCAACTCTGGTTGACCCAGGCTGTCCCTGGTTCGCTAGGATTGGCCGCAATTGGCGCGCATTTGCACCCTTTGTCACCTGCGGCGGATGAAGCACTGGCACTCGAACTGGACGTGGACGGCGTGGATAAAGATGTGGTGACCGTGCTGGCACCTATCGCACCTGGTCTGATTCGTACAGCGCGTGTTCGCTCCTACCATGTTTTGCCGCTTGGTGAGGCTTTTCCTCTCCATGACTACCCCTGTACGCTTGCACTCGATGGTGAACGCTCTCTACACATCCCTGCTGGTAGTATGCCAATCACCATCCGTGCCCTTTGGAGCGGACCACGCCTCCTCGATCCAATGGCCGTGCTTGATTACGCAGTCAGGCATGGCTTCTTTCAGAACCATTGAACATGTTTTGTACCAGGAAGCAGGGCGTGATAAATCACGCCCCTACAATGAAGACGGGTAGAACGTGCATTATATCATTGTAGGGGCGTGATTTATCACGCCCTGCTCGCCCATCGCGCCGCCTGGGAGGCCATGTAGAAGGCCATGCGAACGGGGTACAAGGGCGTGATAAATCACCTCCCACCAATATTCGAAGAGAAGTTCTCTACGAGTAGCGTAGAGCCTCCGCTGGAGTTACGCGGCCCGCTTGCCAGGCGGGGAGTAGCGCACCCAGGAAAGAGGCGACCAAAGCCACACCGACGATAATGCCCAGTTGGTCCCAAGGGATGCTAAAGGTCAGGCCTGTGTTAAACTGCTCGAAGAAGTTGGCGGCAAAGATATTGTGGGCCAGGATCAGGCCAAGTACAATGCCTAGGATGCTGCCGAGCAGGCCAATCAGGAACGATTCTAGCAAAAATGCCCAACGAATGAGTGGGCGGCTACACCCCAGGGCGCGTAGCATGCCAATCTGCTGTCGCCGCTCGACGACTGCCCGCGTGCCTGTGATTGCGAGAGCGGCAACACCCAGTAAGAGTGTCATACCGACGACGCCTAGCAACACATTGCCGAGCAGAATACGGGGTCCACGTATCTGCAAAATGGCATCTTCCAGGACCGTTGTCTCTAAGCCGTTGTCAAGGTATGCCGAGCCGAGAGCCAAGGCGAGAGCGCGTTTATCTTGTCCAGGAGCTACCTTAAAATAATAGGTTTGTGGGCTATAGTAGCTCTGCGTGTTGGGTAGAAAATCGAGCGTGTTGTTATCAATGCCGCCCGCGCTATAAGCAGAGCTTGGCACATAGAGGCCGAAATGTGCGCTATCGCTGTTATCAACTATGCCGATGATTGTCAGTTTGACGGCCTGACGCATCTGTAAGCCGGTAATCCAGACAGGTGTAGCGGGAAATGTGGTGTCACCTTGATAGATGCCACTCACGCTATAAGTAAACTGAGCGGGGAAACTTGGAGGTGTCGCGGGTTGTCCTGCGGCACTGGCACTAGGTGAAGATGGGTCATAGACGGCTGAATTGGTGATGACATTGGGGTTAAAGGGCAAGGCACTACTGTCGATCAGGGCATAGTTGGGATGTGTTTGGAGTGCTTGCCAGATCGCATTATCGCTACTAAAGCCTTTTGCCCGTGCAACTAGATTTAAGCCATAGCCGTGCAGGAAACCGCCGCTAATGACCTGAACGGGGTAGAGCGACCAACGTGGTGAACTCGCGCTTGGTTGCGTTACCAGCGCGACTGTTGTATCCTGTACCCC
>DAICZM010000133.1:0-3089 GCA_027311145.1 Ktedonobacterales bacterium | reverse complement strand
ATTGATGCCGTGTTGCTGTAAAGACGCACGAATGTGTTGCATGTCTGGCAATGATTGAAAATAGGCAGTGGCTTGAATATCATAGCCGCCCGTTTGCGCGTTGATACTGACATAGTTATTCTGAATGGCGTTGGTGATGACAGCCATCACCGTCATGGCAAACACAACCAGACTAAACATGACCACACTCAGACCCGTGCGAAAGCGGCGATGCAGTGGGTAAGCTGAAGCTAGTTTCACCATTGCGTAGATATTGGGGATGCGTGCGCAAATGAGCAGCAGCGGACTGACTAACAGTTCTGCATTTACCATCACCGCCCATACGGTTCCTAACACCATCATCAGTCCAGCCACGAAGAAGACTTCAATGCCACCCTGAAAACGGGGCAGGCCAAAGTAGGAGAGTACATCAAAGGGCAGTGCCCAATAGGCGAGCAAAGCCAGACCGATGCATGTTATCACGATATGGCGTATGAAGACAGGTGCTTTTGCTCGCTCATGCGGGCTGTGTGTTGGGTTTCGGCTTGCGCTCCATAGCGTCTCCAGGGTTGCGGTGAGCAAGAGACCACCACCAAGCAGAATGAGTGAAAGGCCAAGCGAGAATGGCACGATGAGGGTTTGCTCAATGCCAATCTGCATGAGCCAGTATCCTGCCAGTAAGGGAATAAAACCAAAGAGTGCCAAGGCGCGCACGACGCTGATCAGTGTATCTGGGAGCAGCTCGAAAAGTGTGCGGCGTACCAGCGGCCAGCGGCGTAGCACAAACGAATGTCCTATCTGACGTGTGATGGTTAGCAGACGAATGCCAAGCTCACCCAATGTCAGTGTGTTGCTGCTCTGTTCTGGCAGATCACGCAAGGCCTCTAAAACCGTTAAGCGGCTCACCATCCAAGAGGCAAATGCGACCGAGAGGAAGGTAAAAATGACGCCCAGACAGTAGGCAATGAGTAAACTGCGTGGCTGGAAGGTGAGCTTGAGTGGAAAGTTCAGGCGGGCCAGTACAGGACCAATTAGGAGAATGAGCAGTGCGCCAAGTCCGATACCAGCTAGTAGTCCGATAAAAGAGGCTACAAGATCATAGACGACCCCTTCAAAGAGAAACATCAGCACTAAATGCCCGCGTTGTACGCCAATTGCCCGTGCCATACCCATCTCGGCACGCCGTTCTGCCGCGAGTAGCACGAAAATCAGAAAGATCAAAAGCAGGCCAATTGCCAGTGCGAAGAGACTAAAGAGGGCAAAAACACGCGAGAAAATATCTTGGGCCAGTTGCGACACCTGAATGCCATCTTGTTTCACTTGAATGACATGTACATCACCGGGCAGCCAGTGATTGAGTTGTTGTGTCACGATATTCGAGAGACTCACGCCGTTCAGACCACCGCCGCCGTGATTTGCAATAAAGACCTGATTGATGATATCGTCGTTGCCTTCAATCGTGTGCAGGGTTTGGATTTGCGTAAGCATGTAGGGTGAATCGCCGACCAGACCCCCATTGGTGACGATTGCAGCGACTTGTAGGATATAGCGTTTGCCGGGCCAACGTTTCGCGTACATATACAGTGTATCGCCCGCGTGTGCGTTGAGGAGTTGGGCCATTGTTTGGTTGAGATAGACTTGGTTAACTTGGAGTGCGGCAATTGCCATCACCTGATGGTTTGCTATGTTGAGCATGCCGCCAAAGCCTTTTTCACTGCCAGGGATGACGCCGAGAGCCGAGACCTGCGAACGCACCTGGCGTGAAGTTTGGTCAGCGATCAGTAAGTCTTGTTCGCGCAACGCGGCCCCTAGTGCAGCAATGTTAGGATCGTGTGGAGTCAGGCGCGTGAGACGATAGTAAACGCCATCGGGATAGGCTCCCAACGCACCATGCCCACCCTGAATCAATTCGTCAATATTGCCCCAATTATAGACGGCAACACTTTGTACTGCGGTCGCCATGACATCGCCAGTTGCCAGCACGCCGGAGAGTAACGTGGTAGAGAGCATCAATGCAAAGATAATCAGGAGCATTTGCGTGCGCCGCCGGGGAATATTGCGCACGCCAATCTTGAAAAAGATGAGATTGGTGAGGGCAAGTAGCAGCACTACCCCGATGATGGTCCCGGTGATGATGAGCAGAAAGAGCAGAAGTGTGTCTAAAGGCACACCAAAAAGCTGTGTCATGGTTGTGGGTTTTCTTGTAGTACCTGATAGAAGATCTCTGCTATCCGCAGGTAGCCAATCACACTAGGGTGAAACCCATCGTTGCTAATATATTCGGGATGGGTAGCTAGTTCGTGCCAACGCTGGTAGAGATCAACAAGCAGGGCATGGTGACGTTGTACGATGGAAGCAATCGCAGTGTTATATGCAGAAATTTGTTCACGCAAGAGCTGTTGGTTGACATTCTGAAAATGCGGTAACAAGGTGAGGTCAGGAACATTGGCAACCGCAATCCGCAACTGGGGATTGGCTGCTTGTAAGCTTGTTAAAAGTTGATCCAAATCGTGAGAGTAGCTACTCAGAGGAACTTGATCGGCAAGATCGTTCACCGCAAGCCAGACGGTGACTAGTTGTGGATGTGCGTCAAGAGCAATTGGCAATTCGACATTGAGAGCATTGGCCAAATGGATGTTAGGGATACCCAGATTGACCAGACGTACACCCGCCCCTAATTGTTGGGTGAGATCGACGGGCCAGCTTTCGGTCTGAGGATCATCTGTGCCAATGCCAAACGTATCTGATGCACCCAGGGCAACATATGTTAAACGGCTGGTGGGTGCTTGTTGGACGCTCAAGATGTTGCTGGTGATGGTATGTGAGGTCGTACAGCTTGTCAGAGAAAAGAAAAGAAGACAAAGAAATAGCATGTGCAAAGGGGCAAGCCGAAGAGAGAAAAGCGAATGATGCTCTCTTTGCACAGCAAACGTACTGCGGATATGCTTAACGTGTGTGATATTAATGAATTGCAGCACTGAGAATAGAGATAAGTGCAAACAATACCACGAAAACGATAGTGGTATTAAAAACGAGCTTTTCTACTCCTCGCCGTGTTTTAAAGACAGAACCGGTGCTGCTACCACCAAAGGCACTGCCGAGTCCAGCTC